>QEUY01000143.1:7978-14448 GCA_003577365.1 Chloroflexota bacterium
GTCTCGCGCACCGCGGCCAGCGCCTTGATCGCGTCGCGCGGCGCATCCACGCTGATGCTGTCGGCGCGCGTCGTCGCCTGCACCGGGTCGGGCACATCCTGCCCGCTGCGCCAAGCATTCGCCAGCGCCGCGCTGGCCGTAGACTGCACCCCGATCAAGCGCGGCATCCGCTCGACCCAGCCCAGCGCCAGTAGATCGGCAAAGCCCCGATGCACGCCGCCGATGATACAGCCGTCGCCCACCGCTACGAAGACCACATCGGGCACGGCCAGCGCCGCCGCGCCGCCCTGCAGCCGGCCCAACTGCTCGGCGATCTCAAACGCCACCGTCTTCTTGCCCTCGGTCATATACGGGTTGTAGCCCGTGTTACGGCCATCCACCGCCAGCACGCGGCTGCCATAGACCAGCAGCTGCGCGATCTTGGCCGGGGGCGCGCTGCGCGGCACAAAGATCACGTTGACCTGGCCCGCCGACGCGCTCTGGGCCGCCAAGGCCGCCGCCGCGTTGCCCGTGCTGGCCGTCGCCACTACCGGCCAGCCGCCCCCCTGCGCCCGCGCCACCGCGATCGCCGAGGCGCGATCTTTGAGCGATGCGCTGGGGTTGCGCCCGTCGTCCTTGAGATAGAGGCGCGCCAGTCCCAGCGCCGTCCCCAAGCGCGGAGCCGCCAACAGCGGCGTCCCGCCCACGCCCAGCGGCGGCAGGCTGGCGCGCGCCGCCAGCGGCAGCAGCGGCCAATAGCGCCCGATCGTAGGGTCGCGGTCTTGGGCAAGCGTCCGGGGGTCGAGCACCCGGCCAATCGCCGCAAGGTCGTAGACCACCTCCAGCGTGCCCAGATCGCTGCCTTGGTTGGGCCGGCAACCGCAGACATAGTCGAGTTCGCCGGGCGCGTACTGCCGGCCACAGCGCAGACAGCGCAGCCCCAGGATAAACCGCGGCAGCAGTTTCTTCCGGCTCACAGCATCACGGGCCGCCATGTGTATCCCCTCTTGTGTTGCTCTCTTGTATTCCCCGCCTGTGTAGTGCCTACTGCGCTTGCCGGCAATGTCGCCCGCCGTGCAATTGACAGCAAAGCAACATCTTGGGGCAAGTCCCCATGCAGTACAATCAAGACAGTACATTCACTTGCAGGGCAGTCAACGCAGTACAGGCAGCGCAGACAATACCGCAGACAATACCGCAGACAATACGATGCGGGCAGTGCAATACAGCCGCGTGCGACTGTATGCTAGATCATGGCGTTCAAGGCACAGCATGTCAAACTAGGCAGCCGAGCGTCATCCAGGTAAAATGGGACAGACGCCATGCACGGTGGTTTTGGCGCGGGGTCAGCGGACCCTGCCGGCTCGGACAGCTTGCATAGGTTATGGACTTTTTGCCCTGCCTACGCGATAATACCGGAGGTACTCCACCGTAACGTGAACAAGGAATGTAGCCATGACTAAGATCGACCGCTATCCGAGCTATGCGGCCTGTGTTGCAGATGCCTTAAGCGCCTCGGATCAGCCGTTGACCGTTGATGTACTTTTATCCCAGATCGCCCGCCGCCGCCCTTTGGGCAAAGGCGCGCGCAGCGCAGTCTATCGCGCCATCAATAAGCTCTTTCAAGCAGTGCCGGTCGCGCCGGGCCGCTACGGCTGGCTCTCCCACCTGTTGAGCGACTCCGTCATTCGCCACCCGCTCACCAGCGAAGAGACCCGCCGCGGCTTTCTGTTGTTGGACGAACTGGAGCATATGCTCTTCTATCCCCAGTTTTTCCAGACCAACCAGCCCGACGACCGCACGTTGACCATCGAACTGTTCGGCGGCCCCACCATCCAGGCCGAGGCCTCCATCGAGCGCAAGACTTGGTCGCTGCGCCTCGGCCCCGAGTTCAGCGCCTGGATCGATATGCAGGGCGGCCAGAGCAAAGACGACCTGCTGATCTTCGTGCGCGATGCCGCCGCCGGCCACTATATGATGCGGCTCAACCTGCGCGAGATGCGCGACGAACGCGCCATCCGCCAACGCAATATCCAGCTTGCCCTGCTGGCTGAAGAGATCGTCGCCGAAGACCGCCGCGTCCGCATGGCGATGCCCACCTGGGAACTGGTGGCGCGGCTGGTGGGGCGCGGCTTCTTTCATGAACAGCCCGCCGCCGACGACCTGCACTATGTGCTGCACGAATTCAGCATGCTGCGCTTTCGCGAGGGCATGGGCTATCAACTGCTCCTTGACGACGACGCCAACCCGCTGGGGCCAACAGACGTGCGCTTCTCGCTCTCTGCCGATTCAGAGGACTTCCCAGAGATGGATAACGAGGACGACGAAGACTGGTCGATGCTGCGCGCCGGCGACGACCCCGACGCATTTTCTTCGGAAGAAGGCTGCGCCAGCTACCAGGCCTATCTCGAAACCTTCCTGGCGCTCGATCCCAACGGCCACCCCCTGCCGCATGAAGACTTCCACCTGCTGGAGGCTGAGCTAGAACTGCTGGTGCGTCTGGAACAGGAATTCGGCAGGCTCTTGCCCGACCAAGCCGAACGCAAAGAGCTGCTGGCGTCGATGCTCTTCATCGACCCCAATGAATTCCTGGAAAACGGCTGGGACATGCCGGAAGACCCCGATGTCGACAACCCGCCCTTCTGGGCCAACTGACCTTTGTCACCGGGCCGCATCTGGAAATGCAACGACCGCCGGCAGCCCCCGGCGGTCGTTTGATCCTAGCGCGCCGAACCTGCACGCGCCTACCGAGACCCAACCCACAAGTGCATGAATAAACCTGTCAACTGCCGCTACTTCTACGGAGACTACTTCCGAGGCAAAAATAAGGAGGAATGCCGCCTGGTCGGCGGCAACTCAGACAACGAACGCCCCTGGCGGCGCAAACTCTGCGACTCCTGCCCCGTGCCCGAAATCCTGATCGCCAGCAACACGCGCGATCTCGTCCTCGAGGCGAAGGTCAAACACAAGTTTCTGCGCGATGGCGTCGAGGTGACCTTTGCCATCTGCGCCAAACACATGGTCGAACTGAGCGACCCGCGCCACTGCCCACAGTGTGCCGCCGAACAGGCCGCCTAGTGCCGCTCCTCCCGTTCTAGAGTCAAACGCGAGGCAGCCAGAGCAGGAGGCCGCAAGCCGGAGGGCAAGATAGCGGGCAATCCGGGCAGTGCCGTCCAGCCTTCCACGCGGCGGCGCAGCCCTGTCCACCATCGCTCCACCGGCAGTTCAGGGCGGCTGCTTGGCCCCATCTCGCCCAGCACCGCACAGGTCTGCGTGTATCCCAGGTCAAACATCTCCTCGGCGCGGCTGAAATCAGTCGGGCCGGGCGCGTTCTCAACACCCAGCACAATATGGTGGAGCCGCAGTTGGCGGCGTGTACGCGCCAGCGAGAGGTCATGTTGCGCGGCCAGGCGCACGGTCGTCATCACGCTCTGGCGCAGCAGCGCCGGCACCCCGCGCAACATGCGCACTTCGCGCGTCGCCGTCACCCCCACCAGATCCAGCGCATAGATCTCGGTGGCTCCCATCTCTAGCGCCACCCGCACCGGCAGCGGCGTCACCGTGCCGCCGTCGATGTAGAGTTCGCCGTCCACCTCCCAGGGCGGATGCATCGGGGCCAACGCCGTACTCGCCATCAGGGCGTCGAGCACGCGGTCGTGCGGGTTCTCGCCAAACACATGCAACTGCCCGGTGCGCAGGCTGGTCGCCGTTACACGTAGGGCCACTTGGCCGTAATGCTGAAACTCGGTCGCAGGGGTAATCCCCTGCCGCTGCAAAAACGCATACAGGTTGCGGTTGTCATAGAGGCTGTCATGGCCGAGCAGCAGACGGCCCAACGCCAGCCACCGGTTGCCGGGATAAACGTCATGCTGGCTCACCGCCCGCCACAAGTTCGCCAGCGTCTCCACCTGTGCCAATGAAACCTCACGCGCCAAAAACGCAGCGTTGAGCGCGCCGGCAGAACAACCCACCAAAATGTCCGGCGTGACCTTCCGTTCGAGCAATGCGCGCAACGCTCCGACCTGTAGCGGGCCAAAATTGCCCCCACCACTTAACACAAACGCGCGCATAGCATCATCCCTCTCTTGCTCAATCTATCTCTTTGTACAGATTTTCAATCGCTTGCCGTAGACATCTCGCCGACAGCTCCCGTCCTAGACGCCATTCCTAGACGCCACGACGAAGCCTGCTATAACGAAGTATGCCACTGCGGGGCTCCTAGATCAGTATGCAACGGTTCAGATCCCAGGCACAACATACGTCACCCTCCGAAGATTGGACGTTCCTCCCACGCTGTGCTACACTCTGATCGGCGGGCATCCACCTGCCCGCCGAGTTCTACAACCAAACCGGGGAGCTTGGACAAGCCAGGCTGAGAGGGCGGCAAGTGGCCGCCGACCCGCGACCTGATCTGGGTAATGCCAGCGTAGGGAGCAGAGACGGCATCTGCACGCGACGACCTTGCCCAGATCGGGTAAGGTCGTTCTTCTACCAGGAGGGAAAAATGCAAAACCGTTGGCTCTATACACTGGCCCTGTTGGCCCTGCTGCTGGCAGGCTGCCAGGCTGTCCAGCCGCCCGCCTCGCCTGCCGGCACAGCCGCGCCGCAGACCGCGGGCGAGCCGGTCACGCTGGTGCTGGCCAGCCACGATTCGTTCAACGTCAGCGAAGAGGTCGTGGCCGCCTTCGAAACGGCCCACAACGTCAAGCTCCAGTTTCTGGCCATGGGCGATGCCGGGGAGGCCCTGAACAAACTCATCCTCAGCAAGGATGCCCCGCTCGCCGATGTCTTCTTCGGCGTCGACAATACCTTTCTCAGCCGTGCCCTAGCCGCCGAGATGTTCATGCCCTACGCGTCCCCTCTGCTCGACCAGATCCCCGACGAGCTTGAACTGGACCCCGACCACACGCTGCTGCCGGTGGATTATGGTTTTGTCAATCTAAACGCAGACAGCGCCTGGTTTGCGGCGCGGGGATTGGCGCTCCCCCAAACGCTGGAGGATTTGACCAAGCCGGAATATGCCGGGCTGCTGGTCGTCCCCAACCCGGCCTCATCGTCGCCGGGGCTGGCCTTCCTGCTCACCACCGTCGCCCACTTCGGCGAAGACGGCTACTTGGACTTTTGGGCAGCGCTGCGCGCCAATGACGTGTTGGTCACCGACGGCTGGAGCGAGGCCTATTTCGAACACTTCACCGCCGGCTCCGGCGGCACAGGCGACCGCCCCCTGGTCGTCAGCTACACCACCAGCCCGCCCGCCGACGTCGTCTATGCCACCGATGGCCGCACCGAGCCGGCAACGGTCAACATCTCGCCCGCCGACGGCACCTTCCGCCAGGTGGAATTCGTGGGCATCCTCGAAACCACCCAGCACCCGGAGCAAGCCAAGGCCCTGATCGATTTCCTGCTGGACATCCCCTTCCAAGAGGATATCCCGCTGCAGATGTTTGTCTATCCTAGCAACGAGAACGCCGCGCTGCCGGAGCTTTTCACCCAATATGCCCAGGTTCCGGCGGACCCGGTGCAGGTCGACCCCGCGCAGATCGAGGCCAACCGTGAACGCTGGATCGAAGCCTGGACCCAGACGATGTTGCGCTGAAACCGCTGCGCTAGGGAGCGACTCCAATGACCCGTGAACGGCTGCGCGGCGTGGCCCTGGCCGCGCTCTATGGCCTGCCCCTGCTCTTCTTGGCTGTCTTCTTCTTCTACCCGCTGCTGCGCATCTTTCTGCTCAGCCTGGGCGGGGCGGAGAGCTGGGCCGCGCTGGGCACGCTGGCGCAGCCGTTCTTTTGGAAGGTCCTCTGGTTCACCACCTGGCAGGCCGTCGTCTCCACCCTGCTGACCTTGCTGGCCGGTCTGCCGCTGGCCTTTGTCTTTGCGCGCTTCGCCTTCCCTGGCAAAACCCTGCTGCGTGCCTTGACCACCATCCCCTTTGTCCTGCCGACGGTCGTCGTCGCCGCTGCCTTCACCGCGCTGCTCGGCCCGTCGGGGGTGGTCAACCACTGGCTGCAAACGGTATTTGGCCTGGCCAATCCCCCCATCCGGCTTGACCAATCCGTGTGGATGATCCTGCTGGCCCATGTCTTCTACAACGTCAGCGTGATCGTCCGCACTGTGGGCGGTTTCTGGGCCAACCTCAACCCCCGGCTTGAAGAGGCCGCCGCCGTCCTGGGCGCGGACCGCTGGCGGCTCTACCGTCATATCACCCTGCCGCTGCTGCTGCCCAGCATCTTGGCCGCGGCGCTGCTTGTCTTTCTCTTCTGCTTCACCAGCTTTGGCGTGATCTTGATCCTGGGTGGGCTGCGCTTTGCCACGCTTGAAGTGGAGATCTACCGCCAGGCGATCAGCCTCTTCAACCTGCCTGTGGCCGCCGTGCTGGCGCTGGTGCAGATGATCTTCACCTTTGCCGTGATGGCCGTCTATACGCGGCTGCAGGCGCGCGCCAGCCGCCCGCTCGAAGCGCGGCCCCAGTCCACCACAGCGCGCACGCCGCG
>QEUY01000144.1 GCA_003577365.1 Chloroflexota bacterium
TCATTGGAGGAGAGCAGGGTTATGCATCGCCACAAAGCTGGACGCCCCAGCAAACCAGCATCCAAACGACGCCAGCAGTTGCATATCAGCCTTTATCCGGAGGATATCGAACGGCTGGACGAACTGACCAAGAACCGCAGCGAGTTCATACGCCACTGCATCAACAAGGCGTGGGAAGAGAAACATGTGGGTGAGGTGACGGTGACGCTTACGCTGCCCAAATGGTTGCTGCAGGGCATGGTGAAGACCGCCGAGGCGCGGCTGCCCGCCGATCAACTCGATACCTTCTACTCGTTGGTGGGCCAGATCGTCAGCACCGGAGATCACAACACCACAGAGCATGTCACCACAGAGCATGTCACCATTGAGCGCAATTCCGCTGCGCGCCCCCCCACTGTGCATGATGCGCTGAATGGCCGTTCAATTGCCGGATCAACCCGTCCAAAAGGGGACAACCGGCCCTAGCCGCCGCACGCCGACAGCGCGAGACTGATGCGTATGAGATGAGCGCGTGAACTGAGCAAGCCCACTTGCTTTTGGCATTGGCGCAACGCCAGGCGAGGTGACCCATGCAACGCCAACGGCCTCTTGTCTCCCGTAAATCGCCTGTCTCTCGCAAAGTGTCTAGCTTACGCAAATGGATCGTACCCGGGGTGGTACTGCTTGCCTTTTGGGGACTGGGCTTTGCCATGTGGCAAAGCCCAGGTTATTTAGTGCTTGCTCGCGCAAAGATATGCATCGGGGCTGCCCTCGTGGCGGCCCGTGTGGTAGGGTGCGGCCCACTGTGGCCGCCCATCTGCGGACAGGCACGGGGGCCTGTCCCTACCGTTTGTTAGATTGTTAGACGCAGCATTTCACGGCGCTTTTCTTTCTCCACAATGTCAGCACGCCGGTCGAGGTAGGGCTGGAGCTATACGCCGCGCTACCGGCTTGGCCTAGAAAAAATGGGACAAGTGCCCCTAGCTCCCTTCCCCTGTGCATGGCATAGTCGGGAGGGCAAATACTCCATTGCCGCAGCCCGGCGGCCCGCAGTGGGCACGGCCCCGCGCCGCGGCTGGCATGTGCGCCGCCGGATCGAATCCGGCATCATTCTGGAGAGACAGAGAGGCACGATCCATGCTCCGCGAAGCAACCCAAGAGATGTTGAGCTATCGAGACCGGCTGGCGGCCCTGCGCCGCACCAAGCTGGCCCAGACCCAGGAAAAACAGCAGGTCATCGGCGCCATGGACCACGACGACTGGGCGCTGATCCTGCCCCCGCCCGAAGTCCGCAAGATCGTGCAGGCGGTCAGCGGGTCGGGCGTCTTGATCACCGACGCCCTGATCGACGGGGTGGAGATGGTCAGCAACCACCCCAACGGCGGCTTCTATGGGCCTAAGCTGTGCGGCGAAAACTTCCGCCGTCTGTTGGATGCGCACCCGCCCTATATCGACCCGCTCTGCTCGCTGGCGGGCGCGCTGATGGCCAACTTCAGCTCCTACCGCCAGCACGGCTGGAACCCCGACTTCGACTATTCACACCTGCACGCCGAACAGGAAAAATATCAACTGGCGACCGGCATCGGCGGCGGGCAGCACTTCTGCCCCGACCTCGCCATCGGGCTGGAGCTGGGCTGGGGCGGCATCCTCGACCAGATCGCCGACTATCGCCCGCTGCACACGCCCCATGCCGACGACTTCTATGACGGGCTGGAGCAGGTCGTCTTGGGCATCCAACATTGGATCCGCCGCCATGCCATCGCCGCCTGGCAAATGGCCCATGACGAGACCAACCCCCATCTGCGCCGCAACCTGGAGGAGATCGCCGGCATCAACACGCGCCTGGTGGAAGACCCGCCGCGCACCTTGCGCGAGGCCTGCCAGTGGATGGTCTGGTATCTGATGGCGGCGCGCATGTACAACGGCAGCGGCGCGCTGGGCCGCTTGGACGTGCTGCTCACCCCCTTCTATGAACGCGATATCGCCGCGGGCCGCCTCACCGACGACGAGGCGATCTTCCACATCGCCTGCATGTTGCTGCGCGACACCGCCTATGCCCAACTGGGCGGGCCGGACGAACACGGCCGCGACGTGACCAACCGTGTCTCCTATCTGGTGCTGGAGGCGATTGACCAGCTTCAGGTCCCGGCCAATATCGGCGTCTGCGTCGGCGAAGGCGTGGACCCTGGCCTGCTGCGCCGCGGGGTGGAGCAGCAGTTTACGCACAAGATGGGCTTCCCCAAGTTCCTGGGCATCAACCAGACGATCCAGGGCCTGGTGGACAACGGCTTCCCGCTGGAGTTGGCCCGCCAGCGCGCCTATTCAGGCTGTCACTGGAGCGCCATCCCCGGCCGCGAATACACCATGAACGACATGGTCAAGCTCAACTTCGCCACGATCTTTGACGTGGCGCTGCGCGACCTGCTGGCCGATACGGCTGTGACGCCGAGCGTCGACGAGCTTTGGCAGCGTTTTGCCCTCCATTTGCGCCGCGCTGTCGAGGTCATCGCCGACGGCATGGCCTTCCATCTGGAACATATGCACCAGGTCTTCCCCGAACTGGTGTTGGACCTGCTGTGCTACGGCCCCATCGAGCGGGGCCTCGACGCCACGCAGGGCGGCGTCGAGTTCTACAACCTGGGCATCGACGGCGCGGCGCTCGCCACCGCCGCCGACTCCTTTGCGGCGGTGGAGCAGCGCGTCGAGCGTGAAGGCCGGCTGAGTTGGGCCGGCCTGCTGCATCATCTGGACAGCAACTGGGAGGGGCCGGAGGGCAAGCGCGCCCGGCTGATGCTCAAGAGCGTGCCACACTATGGCAGCGGCCATGCGCGCGCCGATGCCTGGGCCAAGCAGATCGTACAGACCTTTACCGACCTGGTGCATACCCAGCCTACGCCGGGCTTCAAGCTCACGCCGGGGCTGTTCTCTTGGGCAAGCACGCTGGCGATGGGCAAGAAGCTGGGGGCCACGCCCGACGGGCGGCACGCCGGCGACCCCATCTCGCACGGCTCCAACCCCAACCCCGGTTTCCGCGAGGACGGCGCGACCACGGCGCTGGCCGTGGCGATTGCCGGGGTGCAGCCGGCGCTGGGCAACGCCGCGCCCATGCAGTTGGAGCTAGACCCCGGCCTGGCGCGCGACCAAGAGGCGATCGACAAGGTGGAGAAGCTGATCCGCACCCATTTCGACCTGGGCGGCACGCAGATCAACCTCAACGTGCTCGACAAAAACAAGGTGCTGGAGGCGCACCGCGACCCCTCCAAACACCCGGATTTGATCGTGCGCGTGACCGGCTTCAGCGCCTATTTCGCCAGCCTCTCGCCGGAGTTCCGCCAACTGGTGGTGGACCGCATCATCGCCGAAGGTTAATCAGAGCAGACAAAAGCTAGCACAGACAGGGCGCGCTATGCATGATCGGAGCACGGACGGGCTGATCACCAATATCCAGCGCTTTTCGATCCACGACGGGCCGGGCATCCGCACGACGGTCTTTCTCAAAGGCTGCAATCTGCGCTGCTTCTGGTGTCACAACCCGGAGGACATGAACCCGCGCCCCGAAGTGCAGTTCTTTGCGGAGCGCTGCATCTACTGCGGCGCGTGTGTGGAGGCGTGCCCGCAAGCGGCGCATGTCGTGGGCGCAGAAGGCGAGCATCTCTTCCTGCGCCCGCGCTGCGACGGCTGCGGGCTGTGCGTGGAGACCTGCTATGCCAAAGCGCTGGTCTTGGTGGGCACACGCGTCGGCGTGGCGGAGGTCATGCAGGAAATTCTGGCCGACGCCGCTTTCTATGGCTCGACCGGCGGGGTGACCCTCTCCGGCGGCGAGCCGCTGCTGCAACTGGAGTTTGCCACGGCGTTGTTGGATGCCTGCCGCGGCGCAGGCATCCACACGGCGATTGAAACCGCGGCCAACCTGGCTTGGGAACGGCTGGCCGCGGTGCTGCCGCGGGTCGACCTGGTGATGATGGACATCAAACAGATGGACTCAGCCCGCCATCGCGCCGCCACCGGCGTGCCCAACGAGCGCATTTTGGCGAACGCGGCGCGGCTGGGCGAGCAGCCCCAGCCGTTGATCGTGCGCACGCCGATCATCCCCGGCGTCAACGACAGCGCCGCCGACGTGGCCGCGATTGCACAATTCGCGGCCACGCTGCCCAACCTGCTCTACTATGAACTGCTGCCCTATCACCCCATGGCCAAGAGCAAGTATCGCAGCCTGGACCTAGACTATCGCGCCGCCGATCTCACCCCGCCTCCCGCGGCGCAGATGGCGGGCCTGGCCGCCGCCGCGGCCGCGTGCGGCATCCCCGTCCGCACAGGCTAAAAGAGATATCCTCTCCCTAAAACGCCACAAAACGCTCGATGGCGCGCGTGATGAACCAAAGGAGGATGGGCAGCAGCACGGCGGTCAGGACCGTACGGAACAGCTCAGGCTGCCAGGGCCAGGTGGGGATCTGGTCCAGAATATCCATCTCTTGCTTTAGCCCCGTCAGCAGTTCGGTGATGGGCACGGTTTCGTCGAAGCGCCGGACGTCGACACGCCGATGCATCTCCTCCATAGCGGCCTGTACCCGGCGGCGCACAGCCACCTGATGGCGCGTCTTTTCCTCTTCCAACAGCCGGTGAATCCCAACTAACGGCCAGATAAAGGCCACCAGCCCCAGCAGCGCCACGACAAGCGTGTTCGCCAGCAGCAGCGAATCGGGCGCACCGGGCGGCATGGCGATCAGCCAAATATAGGCGGTGGCCAACCAGCCTAGCGCAGTGCGCGCCGCCAGCCCGGCAAAGGCATAGAGCGGCGTCAGATGGAAGATATCGATATGCGTGCAGGTGGTGTAGACGTGGTTGATGATGCGCAATTGGTGGATGGTGTGGTAGATAAACAGCATCATCATTACATTGGCCGACACGATCACGAGCCAGTCCAGCCAGGCCGTGGTGGGCGCTTCGAAGGCCACGACATTGGGCAGAACCCAGCCGCGATCGATCGTATAGCCCACCCCCAGCCCATAGAGGATACCTGCTGCGGTCACACGCCGCACGCTGCGGGCGGGCATCGTGGTCAGCCGGTAGCGCAGCTCATCCGGGTTGCCGCGTTCGCTGTCGAACGCCGGCTGATATTTGACCAGCGCGCGACCCGCCGCCCGGTCCAGATAATGGATCAGCGCCAGGTAGCCAACACAGGAACCGGCCGTCACCAAATGCGCCGGGTCGAACGTCCCCACCGGATAGCTGCCGATGCGCCATTCCAAACTTGCGTTGAGCAGATTGAGCAGCAGCGCCGCCGCCAGATAGAAGCCCCAGACTGACCCCGGCAGACGCTCCAGCCAATCCGTCAGCCGGTCGACCCAGCTCGGCGCATAGGGCAGGCCGGAGACGGGCGACGAGACGGGCAAGCTCTGGGTGGATGAGTGTGCGGGCGAATGCGTGGTCATGGGGCCGGCTCCTGAATCACGTCCTGCTACAGCGAACCAGGTCGAACACACAGACACGCGCAAGTATAACGCGATCTCCGCCGCCGTGCGAACTACGCAGAAAAGCCGAGGTCGGGCGCGCGCGAGGATCACCCCCAAAATGCGTTTGACGAGCGCCCACCTCTTCGAGTATGCTTTACCTCCCATCAATCAGAACAGCGCACACCTACTGACTAGTTCTCGACAAGTTCTCCATGGGCTTTTCCCTCTGCCAGTATCATGTCGCGCTGTTCTATATTCTGTCCTGTGTGCTTCCGTTTTTTTGGGAAGGAGAATTTCGATGAGGAGAGTAGGCTTTGGCACACTGCTGATCCTGGTGCTGGTGATCGCCACGGTAGGAGTTGCCTCGGCGATCACCAACGGCGAACCGGATGCGGGGCGGCATCCGTATGTAGGTCTTGTCGTGTTTGACGATGCCGATGGGCCGGCATGGCGTTGCAGCGGTTCGCTACTTTCGCCCACCGTCGTGCTGGTGGCGGGCCATTGCACAGATGGCGCAGTGGCCGCGCGCGTCTGGTTCGACGAGAATCTTCAGGGGAACCCAGAGTATCCCTTCAGCGGCGCTACCTCGTATGATGGGACACCCTATACCAATCCCGATTTCTGTATAGGCTGCGGCAATGGGTTGCCTGGCTTCGCCTATCGCGATGTGGGCATTGTGGTGCTGAGCGAGCCGGTTCCAACCAGCGTCGTGAGCGAGTATGCCCAACTGCCTGAGGCCGGCCTCGTCGATACCCTCGCCAACAAGACCCCGCTAGACGTGGTCGGCTATGGGGTGCAAGAGCAGAATAAGGGCGGCGGCCCTCCCACCTGGACGGGACTGCGCGTACGCCTCTATGCGCCAACCGAATTGGTGTCGGGCAAATTCAAGCATAGCGAGGAGTTCATCCGCATTGCGCTCAACCCCGGCGGCGGATCGGGCGGCACCTGCTTCGGCGATTCCGGCGGCCCGGACCTGCTGGGCGGCACCGACACCGTGCTGGCGGTCAACTCCTATGTGACCAACTCGAACTGCAGCGGTGTTGGCTATGGCAGCCGGATCGACATTCCCGAAGTGCTGACTTGGATCGAGAGTTTCTTGGACTAAGGTGTCTGGGCGCTAACCTGCGGAGAGCATCGCTCGCTGTACAGGGATAGACACGGGGATATAACACGGGCCGGACTGCGCGCAGCCCGGCCCGCTCTTTGATGCCATCTAGCTGAAACCCCGCCCACGCGTTCTGGTTTCTCTCCTTTCTGGCCTTTGCGTGCTTTGCGCCCTTTGCGGTTCATCCCTGGGCAACGCCTTTACAGCGCCAACTCAAAGCGGATGTCTTCCGGCTCCAGCGCATAGAGTTCCAGGTCGGGGTCAGGCGTCACTGCGCAGCCGAGGCACAGATAGAAATGCACCGTATGCTCTGAATGCTCTGACGGCGCGGCCGAGATAGGTTCACCCGGTAGGCACAAATTAGCATCACACTCGCAACAAAATGGCGTATAATAGACCCTAGACGTGCTGGACACGGACGCCTCTCCGTGTGCCGCGTTGATGATTCCCAAGCGGATGGCTCATTTTCTCAATGAGGAGGAAAACCATGCTACGACCCTCGTTCTTGCACGCGCGCCGCACCCGCCGCGAGTTTCTGCGCGGCGTCGCCACCCTGGGCGCGGTGACGCTGACTGCGAATCTGATGGCCGCCTGCCAGCCCGCCGCCGTTCCGCAAGCCGGTGCGCCGGGCGCGGGGCCAGCCGCGCCGGAAACCGCGGCTGGGGCCGCCGCACCCGGCCAGCTCCCGCGCAATGAGACGCTGTATGTGGCCGGTCTGCAGTGGGGCCCGTTTATCACCTTCAACCCGGTTGCCCCGCAGATCACCTGGCCGAACGGCGAGACCTTTCTCGTCTATGAGGCCCTCTTCGCCTACAACGTCGCAACCGGCGAGATCGATCCGCTGCTGGCCAAGTCGTATACGATGGTCGACGACACGACCATGGAGATCACCCTGCACGACGGCACGACCTGGCAGGATGGAACCCCACTGACCACCGACGACGTGCTCTTCACCTTTGACCTGGCCAAGACCAACGACGACCTAGACTACAGCCTCTTCTGGGACTATGTGACCGAGGCGACCGCCACCGGCGACCGCACGATCCAGCTCAAGCTCAACCCCGAACGGCTCAACGTCGGGCAGGTCAAGTTCTACCTAAGCCGGCTCATCAACATCCTGCCCAAGCATATTTGGGAGGAGCGCACCGGCGGCGACACGCCCGTATCGCAGTTCGTCGAGGAAACCCCTATGGGGTCCGGCCCGTACAAGGTGCTCAACTACACGACCGAGCGTGTAGCCCTGGAGCGTTTCGACGACTATTGGGGCAAGGACGTCTACGGCACGCCTGCGCCCAAGTACATCGTCCACCCGATCTTCGACAGCAACGACGCCGGCAACCTGGCCTTCCAGCAAGGCCAAGTCGACCTATCGCAGCAGTTTGCGCCGCAGATCTGGCAGATGTGGGAAGACAAGGGGCTGCCGGTGGGCACATG
>QEUY01000145.1 GCA_003577365.1 Chloroflexota bacterium
GGCTGATTAAGGCAGGGTCGCCCGGCAAGTCTGAACCGATTCTCCGGCGCGCGCAGATCGGCGCAGAGGATTGCTGCCTATTCTGCAGGAGTTGTTGTCGACAATGCCCGGTGATAGCCGTTGGGTTATGGAGTGATGCCTTTGCCGCGGTAGCTTCGTACTCAATGCGAACCTGACATGCACAGTGAAGTGGTGAGTAGTATGGTAGAAAATCGCCAAACGGTCAAACAGCCATTTTGGGGCTGGGCAGCCGCCTTGGCGCTGCCGCCCCCAATTGACAGAGCCTGTCTCTGAAGGCTATAGTAGATTTCGGCGCCATTCCAAGGAGAACAGGACCCAGCGGCTGCCTTACCCGACGGATTCATACCCATTGCATTTATACTCAATGTACTCGATGTATCCATAAATCTATCCGCCCGAATCAGTTTGTGGACGAAAAGAGATCCCCGGTGCTGGCCAAAGTCCGCAGTTGCGCTGTGCTCGGTTTGGATGCCGAGGAGATAGAGGTCGAAGTCGACATTGCCGGCGGGCTGGAGCGGGTGACGCTGGTGGGGCTGCCCGACACCGCTGTGCGCGAGAGCAGCGAGCGCGTGCGCGCCGCCATCGGCAACAGCGGTCTCTTTTTTCCCAACCATCGCTTGACGATCAACCTCGCCCCCGCCGACCTGGCCCCCGCCGACCTGCGCAAGGAAGGCCCGGCCTATGACCTGCCGATCGCCGTCGCCATCCTGGCCGCCACGCGCCAGATCCAAGACGCGCTGGACGATGCCTGGGTGTTGGGGGAATTGGGTCTAGACGGCAGTGTGCGCCATGTCAACGGCGTGCTGCCCATGGCCAATGCGGCGGCGCAGCGCGGCGTGCGCCGCCTCTTTGTGCCCGCCGTGGATGCGCCCGAGGCTGCGCTGGTCGAGGACATTGCCGTCTATCCGGTGGCGAGCCTGGGCGACCTGGTGGCCCATCTCAACGGCGCGCTGCGTATGCAGACCCAACCTGCCCCCGCGGCGGGCGAGTGGGAGGCCGAGCCGGCGTTTTCCGTCGACTTCCAGGACGTTAAGGGACAAGAGATCGCCAAACGCGCCTTGGAGGTGGCGTGCGCCGGAGGGCACAACGTGATCATGCAGGGGTCGCCGGGGGCAGGCAAGACCCTGTTGGCACGGGCGCTGCCCTCCATCCTGCCCAAGCTGAGCCTGACGGAAGCGCTCGACGTGACGCGCATCTATTCGGTGGCGGATGCGCTGCCGCCCGATGCGCCGCTGATCCGCATGCGCCCGTTCCGCTCTCCCCATCATACGATCAGCCACGCCGGGCTGGTAGGCGGCGGCGCGTGGCCGCGCCCCGGCGAGATCAGCCTGGCGCATCGCGGCGTGCTTTTCTTGGATGAACTGGCGGAGTTCGGCACGCGCAACCTGGAGACGCTGCGCCAGCCGCTGGAAGACCGCGTGGTGACCATCAGCCGCGCCCAAGGTTCATTGACCTTCCCGGCCAATTTCATCTTGGTGGGTGCTACCAACCCCTGTCCTTGCGGCTATTACGGGGATTCAGAGAAGCAGTGCACCTGCACGCCGGCCATGGTCAGCAAATACCAGAAACGTATCAGCGGGCCGATCCTCGACCGCATTGATATCCACCTCGACGTGCAGCGCGTGCCGATTGCTAAGCTGGCGGCCCTGGAGCGCGGCGAGCCTTCCAGCGCCATCCGCGCCCGCGTCGAGGCGGCGCGTCAACGCCAGGCAGCGCGCTTCGCGCCCCTCGGCAAATCGAACCTACTGGTCAACGGCGACATGGGGCCGGGCGAGGTGCAGACCTTCTGTTGGCTCGACGACCAGGGCCGCGCCCTCATGCGCGCCGCCGCAGCCCAGATGGGGCTGAGCGCGCGTGCCTATCATCGCGTGCTCAAGATCAGCCGCACGATTGCCGACCTGGCCGGCGAGGAGTGCATCCAGGTCGCGCATCTGGCCGAGGCGCTGCAATATCGGCCGCGCGCTACGTTTTGACCCGGCACGTCTATTGCGGATTCTGCCGCTTCCTTCGGCGAAAGTGCGTCTGACGATTGAACCGCTGTCTGCGTCTCGACCTAATCGCTACCAGGGGGTACTACCAGGGGGTAATGGCGGAGATCCGGCAGCGCCAACAAGCGCGCACACATCAACCGCCGGCTCCGGCGGAAGTAGAACAACTCCTACGCAACGAACGGGAATCTTGGGAGTAGCTGTCGTGCGCATCTACTCCGACGGTATACGGCGGTCAAAGCGGTAACGGGCGGCGGCTGGCAGACGCCAAACAAAAAGCACAACAGCCGTCCAGTACCGGACTGTTGTGCTTTCGGGTCGGGGCGAGAGGATTTGAACCTCCGACCTCTTCAACCCCATTGAAGCGCGCTACCAAGCTGCGCTACGCCCCGCCAAGTAGGTGATGGCCTACGGCCCACCGTAGAGGTAGTATAGCAGAGGGCGCAGTGGATGGCAAAACGCCGCCGCTCCTTGCTGCAACCAGTTCATATCATGTCCCACCCGCCTCGATCACACAAAACCTCGATCATAATCATCATAAGGGAGCGGCGATGATCTTCCTCTGCTTGGCACGCATCCGGCTTGGACTCGCGCTCATTCTGGCGCTGGCCGTGTTGGGGATGATCCCGGCCCAGCCACACCCGCTCAACGCCCAGGCGTCTCCCAACGCGCCGCTCTATCTGCCCGTGGTCGTGGCCCCGCCGCCGGGCAGCCTGCTCATCGCCGCCGCGCATGTCGACAGCGCGCTCAGCGGCGAGGCCGACGAGGCCATCCTGCTCTGGAACACCAGCCGCCGTACCGTGGACCTGGCTGGCTGGCAGCTTTTCGCCAATGGGCGCACCGCGCGCTTCCCCGCGAGTACGCCCCCGCTGGCCCCGCAGAACTGGCTCTGGTGCACCGCCCAGGCCGCCGCCTTTCGCATGACCTTTGGCACGGCGCCCGGCTGTGAATGGAATGTTGACCCTACGAGCGATGACCCCGCAGTCCCCAACCTGGAAGGCGCTGCGCCGCGCCTCACCAACACCGGCGGCGTGATCCACCTGCTCGACCCCGCTGGACAGGTGATGGATACCCTCGTCTATGGCGGCACAAGCGCCAGCGCGCCCGGCTGGAGCGGCGCGCCGGCCCAGGTCTATACGCGCGGCGCGCTCGCCGCCGAAGGGCAGATCTATCACCGCAAGCTGTTGGCCGATGGGCGAGTCCCCGACCAAAACAGCGCCCTGGACTGGGCGGGCGACCTGGGCGATCTCGCCGCGGGGCGGCGCATCTTGCGCCCCGGCCAGTTGGGCTATCCCCCCGACGAACTGACCCGCCCGCTACACGCCTTGACCGACGCCACGGTCACCCTGGCCGTGGGGCCGGAAGGTCTCTATGCGCCGCTGGCGGGCGCGCTGGCCGCAGCCACGACCGCTCTCGACCTCAGCCTCTATACCTTTGAACACCCCGACCTGGCCGGACTGCTGGCCCAGGCGGCGCAGCGCGGGGTGCGCGTGCGGCTGCTGCTGGAAGGCGCGCCCCCCGGCGGCGTGACCGACCTCCAGCGCTGGTGCGTCCAACAGGTGGCCGCAGCCGGCGGCGATGTGCGTTATCTGGCCGCGCAAGACAACGCCCCGCGCGGGCTGCAGCCGCGCTATCGCTACGCCCATGCCAAATATGCCCTGGTGGACGGGCGGCTGGCGCTGGTCGGCACGGAAAACTTCTCTTGGGACTCGATGCCGGCCCCGGCCGCGGAGCCTGTAGGCGGGCGGCGCGGCGTCTATCTGCTCACCGATGCCGCGCCGGTGGTGGAACGGCTGGCGCGCCTCTTTGCCGCCGACTGGTCGCCCGACCGCTTCTGGGATCTGCAGCCCTACATGCCGGGCCATCCTCGTTACGGCGACCCGCCGTCCGGCTACATGCCGCCCACCGCGCCGGTCTATCGTGTGGACGCCGCGCCCTTTACGCAGCCGGTCGTCGCCAGCGGCCCGGCGCGCTTTATGCTGGTCAGCGCGCCCGAAAACGCCGTGCTGCTCGACGATGGGCTACACGCCCTGATCCAGCGCGCCGGCGCGGGCGACGCCATCCATCTGGTTCAGCTCTATGAGCACAAGTACTGGGGATCGATTGATGGGAATCCAATTTCGGACCCCAATCCGCGCCTGCAAATGACCATAAATGCAGCCCGCCGCGGCGCGACCATGCGCGTGCTGCTCGACAGCTACTTCGACCGCGAAGACGATTTCCGCTCCAACCAGGCCACGGTAGACTATCTCAACGCTCTGGCCGCTGCCGAAGGGCTAGACCTGGAGGCGCGGCTGGGCGACCCCACCGGCGGCGGCATTCACGCCAAATACGCCTTGGTGCAGGTGGACGGTGAAACATGGAGTGCGGTAGGCAGCCTCAACGGCGGCGAGGTGAGCTACAAGCTCAACCGCGAGGTGGTCTTGATGGTCAACCAGCCGTTGGTCTATGACCATCTCTTGGAGGTATTCCTACACGACTGGGCGCGGGTCACACGCTAAAGCCGGCTCCGTGGCCTCGGATCGCGCCGGCGCCATGACCGGAACCGTCGTGAACCTGACCTGTGGCTCGATCATGGACTAGATCGACGCGGCCAATCAGGTTGACAGTGTCCCGGACTGTGGCATCATAGTACCCCCGCGCCGCGGGCTATCTACAGGAGAGCCGCAGGCTGTCTATGAGCCACGGGAGGGCGACAGATGAAGGTGTTTCTCACCGGCGGAACAGGCTTTATCGGCCAACCGCTGGCCGCAGCCTTGCTCAAACGGGGTTGGGATGTTCATGCGCTGGTGCGCAGGCCAGAGAGCCGAGAGGCGCAAGCACTGGCGCGCCTCGGGGCGACCCTGGTTCAGGGCGATGTCACCGACCGCGCCTCACTGGTCGCGCCCATGCAAGGGGCCGGCGTGGTGATCAACAACGCCGGCTGGTATGCCTTGGGCATCGGCGGCAAAGAGGCCGAAGCACAGATGCAGGCCATCAACGTCGACGGCGCACGCCATGTGTTGGAGACCGCGCTCGAGGCCGGCGTGCCGCGCATCGCGCATGTCTCGTCGATTGTCGCCTGGGGTGACACCGGCAAGACCGTGCGCGACGAAACCTATACGCGCCAAGCGCCGCCCCCCACCCCTTATGAGCGTACCAAGACCGCGGCCCATGCGCTGGCGGAGGCGCTGCAAACTCAGGGTGCGCCGGTGGTGATGGCCTGCCCCGGCTCGGTGCATGGGCCGGGCGACCACACTACCTTAGGGGACCTCATTCGCCTCTACGTGCGCGGCCTGCACCCGCCGATCGCGATGTTCGCCGACTATGGCCGCGCTGTCGTGCATGTCGACGACTGCGCCGAAGGGATCGCCGCCGTGGCCGAAAAAGGGCGGCTGGGTGAAAGCTATATCCTGAGCGGCGGCAACGCCACCTATCGCGAGATCTTCTCGATCATCAACGAGACGCCGGGCGGGATGCGCATCCGCGCCTATCTGCCCGACTTTGCGGCGAAACCTTTTTGTTGGGCCGCCGAACCGGTCGAACGCTGGTTGGGGCTGCCCATCACCTTCTCGGCGGAGATGGCCCAGGGGGCGACCTCCTGCTACTTCTTTTCTGGGGCCAAGGCCGAACGCGAGTTGGGCATCCAATGCCGTGATGTGCGCCAGACCCTTCTGGACACGCTGGCCGAAGAGCGCCGCCGTGCCGGTAAACGTCGATGAGGCGGAGAAACCCTCCGCCTCATCTGGGCTACCCTCTCTGACGCAAAGTTTCGCGCGTCACTTCCAATCTACCCGCAGTTGCTTGTGACCGCGCAGATATTTGTCCGCTGCCATCGCCGCGATCACGCCGTCCGCCGCTGCGATCACCGCCTGCTTGACATGCGTGCAGAGCAGATCGCCCACGGCAAAGACGCCCGGCAGGCTGGTCTGCATCTCGCGGTCCACCACCAGACAGCCGTCGGCAGTGGTTTCCAACTGCCCCATCACATAGTCGGTGATGGGCTTGGCCCCCTGCAGATAGATAAACGCGCCGTCTACCGGCAGCGTCTCCTCGTCGCCGCGGCGCGGGTGGATACGCACCCCCTGCACCCTGCCGTTGCCCACTACCTCGCGCAGCCGCGTGCCCAGCCGCATCTGGATCGCCGGGCTGCGCTCCAGTTCGGCGAGCAGCGGGGGGCGGGCGTTCAACTGCGGCGTGGGCACAATCAGATGCACCCGGTCGGTGAACTTGGTCAAGAACAAGGCCTCCTCGGCGGCCTCGTCGTTGTTGCCGACCACGGCCACAGGCCGGTTGCGGAAAAAGGCCCCATCACAGGTAGCGCAATAGCTGACCCCGCGGCCCAAAAACTGCTCCTCCCCGGCCACAGTCTGGGTGCGGCCCATGGCCCCGGTCGCCAGGATCAGGGCGCGGGCGGTATAGCTCTGCGTCCCGGCCTGCACGCGCTTCGGCTCGCTGCCCAGGTCCACGCCGATGACCTTGTCGGTCAAAAAGGTCGCACCGAAGGACTCGGCTTGGCCGCGCATGATCTCGACCAACTCGGCGCCGCTGATCGGCCCCGGCACGCCCGGATAGTTGCTGATCTCGCCGGTGATGCCCAGCGCGCCCGCGGTCAGCCCCTTGTCGATCACCAGCGTGCGCAGGTCGGCGCGCGCCGTGTAGATCGCGGCCGATGCGCCCGCCGGGCCGCCGCCGATAATGATCACATCATAGGCCGTGGGCGCGCTGCCGCCCATGCCCATGCCTAGGTTCAACTCCATCGGATCGATCTCCTCGCCAGGAAAACGTCAATTCGATTAACTACTGTTCACGCTCACGAATGTTCACGCTCACGAAGTGGAGACGCACAGCGCCGTTGCCGACTACTGCTTTACGGCCAGCGCCTCTTGTATCTTGGCCATGAGCATGGCTTCGGGCGCGGCCCCTTCGATGTGGGTCTCCTCGTTGATCACGGTGCGCGGCACACCCATCACCTGATACTTCTGCGACAGATAGGGGAACTCGATCGCCTCGACCATATCCCCTCTCACCAGGTCGCTCTCTAGCGCCAACATATGCGCCAGCCGCACCGCCTGCGGGCAGTAGGGGCAGGTGGGCGTGACAAAGACCTGTAGATGCAGCGGTTCGGTCAGCGCGGCCAGTTGGGCGCGCGTCTGCTGGCTCAGCCCCGAATCCCGCTGCGACACCATGACGATATCCTCAATCAAGGTGCTGAACTCATAGCCCGACGGGATGCCGTAAAAA
The DNA here is from genome assembly GCA_003577365.1 of Chloroflexota bacterium. Taxonomy (GTDB): domain Bacteria; phylum Chloroflexota; class Anaerolineae; order Caldilineales; family Caldilineaceae; genus QEUY01. Next base: position 7,233 of record QEUY01000145.1, read on the forward strand.
CGGATGCCATAATCCTTGGGCGTGTCGCCGTCCGCCACAATCGCCAGCGCCGGAATCTTGTCGATGCCATACTCGTCGGCGACCGCCTTGTCGGCCACAAAGTCATAGACCTCGACGGCCAGCTTATCGGAAAGCGCCGCCACCTCCTCCACCAACTGGCGGGTCTCGGCGCAATATTGGCATTCCATCTGCTGCGTAAAGACCACCAACTTGACCGGCTGGTCCAAGTTGGCAAATTCCTCTTTGACCTGGCTCTGAATTTCTGCGTTGAGTAGGCTCATGATTGCTTTCCTTTCATTGCCGCGCCAGGCGCGGGCCATTGGCGACCGCGCGGGCCGCCGTTGTAGATGCCTTCTATTTAGTTAGATGCAGGCCGGGGCAAAAGGTTACAAAGCGGGCGCGGGCAAATCCAACACGGCATACAGCCGCGCGGCGGCCTCTGGGGGCAGTTCGGCGGCAGGCAGCGCGCGATAGAGCCGCACAGTGCGGTCGAGGGTGTTGACCACCACGCGGCAGTCGGGGCAGGTCGCCAGATGGGCGTCGATGGCGGCGCACACCTCGGCCGCGGCCTCGCCGTCCAGATAGTCCGAAAGCTGGGCGCAGATCTCTTGGCAGGGCCGGGGCGCGCTCGACGATGTCGCGCCCAACTGAGGCGCGCTCGACGATGTCGCGCCCGATTGGGTACTACTGGTCATGGGTGTCGCTCCCGTCTGTCTGCGGGGCAGGCTTGCCCGCAAAATAGGCCGACAGCGCCGCACGCAGCGCCATGCGGGCGCGATGCAGCCGTACCTTGACATTGGCCTCGGAGATGCCGACGGCTTCGGCCGTCTCGGCGGTGGACAGCCCTTCCAGGTCGCGCCAGACAAAGACGATGCGCAGGTCGGGCGGCAGATCGGCGATCGCCGCCTGCATGACGCCATGCAGTTCGGCGTCCAGCAGCGCGGCCTCCGGCAGCCCCGACCAGTCGACAAAATAGCGCGGCAGCTCGGCATCCGGCGCGTCTTCGACTTGCTCGACGGAAAGCACTTCAGGGGAATGGGCCTCGGCGCGGCGGCGCATCAGACAGGCGTTGGTGGCGATACGGTAGAGCCAGGTGGAAAGGCGCGCCCGCCCCTCAAAGCGCGGCAGCGCCGTCATGACGCTGAGAAAGGTCTCCTGCAGCGTCTCCTCGGCGTCGTACGGGTTGCCGCACATGCGCAGGGCGACGTTGTAGACAGTGTCTTGGTGGGCGGCCACGATAGCAGCCAAGGCGGCTTTGTCGCCCTGTTGCGCCTGGGCGATCAGGCTGGCTTCGTCTTCTAGGACGGCTTGATTC
>QEUY01000146.1 GCA_003577365.1 Chloroflexota bacterium
GGTGGAGATGGTGATGCCGGGCGACAACGTCAACATGAAGGTGGAGTTGATTGCGCCGGTGGCGCTGGAGACGGGCAGCCGGTTTGCCATCCGCGAGGGCGGGCGCACCGTCGGCGCTGGCGTCATCACCCAAATCCTCAAATAAAGCTCGACCGAGAGAGGGGAGGGCCTCATCACTTGGCTCTCCTCTCTTTTTGGGTGACCGAAAGGGAGATCAAAAGGACGATCCATGGCAAAGCAGCGAATTCGAATCAAGCTGAAGGCATATGACCACCGTGTCTTGGATGCTTCGGTCCGTCAGATCGTAGACGCCGCCGAACAGACGGGCGCGCAGGTCGTGGGGCCAGTTCCTCTGCCGACCCGGCTGGAGAAGTTCACGGTGATGCGCTCGACGTTCATCGACAAGGACAGCCGCGAGCAGTTCGAAGTGCGCACCCACAAGCGGTTGATCGACGTGGTGGACCCGGGCAGCAAGACGATTGAAAATCTGACCCGGTTGAACTTGCCCGCGGGCGTGGATATCGAAATTAAACTATAATCTGCCGCAGTGGTTTGCGGGCGCCCTGGCTTTGGCGGCTGTTTGGCGTCTGCAAACACTGGGATGATGTGGTTTATTTGCGTAACCGTCAGTCCCAGGAGGATATGATGAAAGGGATTCTTGGCAAAAAAGTTGGCATGACCCAGCTCTTTGACGAAAAGGGCGCGGTCGTGCCGGTGACCGTGATCGAGGCGGGCCCCTGCTATGTGACGCAGGTCAAGACCGTCGAGACCGATGGCTACCAAGCAGTGCAGTTGGGGTTTGACGAAGTTCCTGAGCGCAAGCTGACCAAGGGGCAGAAGGGCCATTTGCAGAAGGCCGGTGTGCCCATGGTGCGGCGGGTGCGCGAGGTTCGCACCGACGACATCGCCCAATATACCCCGGGCGATGTGATCAAGGCCGATATTTTCGCAGACGGCGAGATTGTCGACGTGGTCGGCATCTCCAAAGGTCGCGGCTTTGCCGGCGGGGTCAAGCGCCATGGGTTTGCTGGCGGCCCCAAGACCCACGGTCAGTCCGACCGCCAGCGCGCGCCCGGCTCGCGCGGCGCCGGCACCACGCCCGGCCACACCTTCCCCGGCACCAAGGGGCCGGGTCAGATGGGCAACAAGCGGGTGACGGTGCAGAATTTGCAGATCGCCCTGGTCGATGCCGAGCGCAATTTGATTGCGGTGCGAGGCGCTGTTCCTGGCCCGCGGGGCGGCCTTGTCCTGGTCCGCACGGCTGTGAAATCGAAAAAGGCCAAGAAGGCTTAACGCCACAGGCGTGAACCCGGAGCCAGCAGGGGAGTGGATCCCTGGGGCGGCAGGGTCGCAACGCAATGCGATTGAGAAGGAGAATTTGACGATGAATCTGCCAGTCAAAGATATGGCCGGGAAGCAAGTCGGCGAGATCGAGGTCAGCGATGTGGTCTTTGGCGCGCCGGTCAACAATTCATTGATGCATCAGGCGCTGCTGCGCCAGTTGAGCAATGCGCGGCTGGGCACACACGACACCAAGACCCGCGGCGAGGTCGCCGGCGGTGGCCGCAAGCCGTGGCGGCAAAAGGGCACCGGCCGCGCCCGTCAAGGTTCGACGCGCGCACCGCAGTGGGTGGGCGGCGGCACTGTCTTTGGGCCGACCCCGCGCACCTATACCAAGGCGATGCCCAAGAAGATGCACCGGGCCGCGCTGCGCAGCGCGTTGAGCGTGAAGGCGCGCGCCGGCGAGGTGGTGGTATTGGACAAGTTGGCGTTCGACGAGGCGAAGACCAAACACGCCGCCGCCATGGTGAAGGCGCTGGGTCTGGCCGGCCAGAGCGTGTTGCTGGTGGTGGCGGAGCGCGAAGAGAGCGTGATGCGCAGTGTCGCCAACCTGGCAAAGGTCAAGCTGTTGACTGCCGGTTATCTGAATATGCGCGACCTGCTTGGGCATGATGTTGTGCTCATGGCGCGCGATGCGGTGGCGCATGTGGAGACGTGGCTGGGCGGCGAGAGCGCCCAGAACCGTGAGCTTGTCGCCGCGGAAACGGAGAAGTAACCATGCATCTTTATGACGTACTGCGCCGCCCGATCATCACCGAAAAGACGATTGTCGGGGTGGATGAGACGAACAGCTACACGTTCGAAGTCGACATGCGCGCCAACAAGTTTCAGATCAAGGAGGCTGTCGAGACGGCCTTCGATGTGACGGTGACCGGCGTGAATGTCATGGTGATGCCGGCGAAGACGACACGCCGCGGCAAGCGGGTGGTGATCCGCAAGCCCAAATGGAAGAAGGCGGTGGTCGCCTTGGCGCCCGGCAACAGCATTCAGTTGTTTGAAGGTGTCTAGGAGGAGTAGACCTGATGGCCATTAAGATCTATCGTCCCACTTCGCCCGGACGCCGTAACATGTCTGTGACTGCGTTCGACGATGTGACACGCAGCGAGCCGGAGCGTTCGCTGCTGGCCCCGCTGCGCAAGAAGTCGGGGCGCAACAACCGCGGTGTGGTGACTGTCCGCCACCGTGGCGGCGGCCACAAGCGCCGTTATCGGATCATCGACTTCCGGCGCGACAAGTTGGGGGTTCCGGGCCGCGTCGATTCGATCGAGTATGACCCGAACCGCAGCGCGCGCATCGCCTTGCTGGTCTACAACGACGGCGACAAACGCTATATCATTGCGCCGGTGGGGATCAAGGTGGGGGATATGCTGATGTCGGGGCCGGATGCCGAAATCCGCCCAGGCAATGCGCTGCCGATCCGCATGATCCCGTTGGGCACGACGATCCACAATATCGAGATCTATCCGGGGCGCGGCGGCCAGATGGTGCGCAGCGCCGGCAACGCGGCCCAGTTGATCGCCAAGGAAGGCGCGCTGGCGCAGGTGCGTCTGCCGAGCGGGGAAGTGCGCTATGTGGATGTGAACTGTATGGCGACGGTGGGGCAAGTCTCCAACCCGGACCATGCGAACGTGGAGATGGGTAAGGCGGGCCGCCGGCGCTGGCTGGGCATTCGCCCGTCGGTGCGTGGCATTGCCATGGACCCCTCTTCGCACCCGCATGGGGGTGGTGAAGGCCGTTCGCCGGTGGGCATGCCCGGCCCGAAGACCCCCTGGGGCAAGCCGGCATTGGGCAAGAAGACACGCCGCAACAAGTTCACCAACAAGTCGATCGTGCGGCGTCGCGGCGGCAAATAGCTGGAAAGGTAGAAGGACACAATGTCTCGTTCACTGAAAAAGGGACCGTTTGTCGCCCCCCGGCTTCTGAAGAAGGTTGAGGAAATGAACCGGAAGGGCGAGCGCAAGGTGGTGAAGACCTGGTCGCGCGCCTCGACGATCTTCCCGCAGTTCGTGGGGCATACGCTGGCTGTCCATGATGGGCGGCGCCATGTGCCGGTCTATATTACCGAGAATATGGTGGGGCACAAGCTGGGGGAGTTTGCGCCGACCCGCTTCTTCCGCGGCCACGTCCGGTCGGAAAAGACCACCAGAGCCCGGCGCTAGGCGTGGAGTCCAAGAAGGGAGTGGGAGATCATGGAAGTTCAGGCAGTCACCAAGTTCACCGGGATCAGCGCCCAAAAGGCGCGCCTGGTTGTGAATGAAATGCGCGGCAAGAAGGCAGAAGACGCCTTGGCGCTGCTCCAATTTATGCCGCAGTCGGCGGCGCAGGTGGTCGCCAAGACCATCCAGAGCGCGCTTGCCAACGCGACCGAGAATTTCGGGCTGGAAGCGGGCGATATGTACATCGCCAAGATTGTGGCCGACGAAGGGCCGCGGCGCAAGTGGCGGCGGTTCGGCGCTCGGGGCCGGTTCAAGCCCTGGATCCGCCGCTCGTCGCATATCACAGTCGTGCTTGAAGAACGCGTGGCGGGCCAATAGGAAGAGGAGGATCGCGTGGGTCGCAAAGTACATCCCAGAGGATTCCGTCTTGGAATCATTAAGGAACATAAGAGCCGCTGGTATGCCGACGGCAAGACCTACAACGAGCAGCTTGCCGAGGATCGCCAGATCCGCCGCATGGTGCGCGAGGAGCTGCCCAAGGCCGGGATCAGCGGGATTGAGATCGAGCGCCAGCCCAACCAGGTGCATATCATCATCGACACGGCGCGGCCAGGGGTGATCATCGGGCGCAAGGGGGCCAGCGTCAACACGCTGCGCACCAAGCTGCAGGAGATGACCCAGAAGAAGGTCAAGATCGACGTGCGGGAGATCACCAAACCGGAGCTGGACGCCTATCTGGTGGCGGAGAGCATCGCCGAGCAGTTGGAGCGGCGCATTAGCTGGAAGCGCGCCATGAAGCAGGCCGTGCAGAAGACGATCCGGGCCGGCGGCAAGGGGATCATGATCACCGTGGCCGGGCGGCTGGGCGGCAGTGAGATGGGCCGCGTCGACACCGTGCGCGAGGGGCAGATCCCGCGCCATACGCTGCGCGCCGACATTGACTATGGCACCGCCGAGGCGAACACGACCTTTGGCGTGATCGGCGTCAAGGTCTGGATCTATCACGGCGAAGTGATGCCGGGCGAGGAATATCACGCCCGCTACAGTGCAGCGGCTGCGGCCTAGGCCAAGCCGGCAACGGACGGAGATAAAACTATGTTGATGCCGAAACGGGTGAAATATCGCAAGATGCACCGCGGCCGGCTGACCGGTCTGGCGCAGCGGGGCAATACGGTGGCGTTTGGCACCTATGGGCTGCAGGCCACGGAGCCGATGCTGCTGACCAGCCGCCAGATCGAGGCGGCGCGGCGCGCGGTGGTGCGCTATATCCGCCGCGGCGGCAAGCTTTGGATCCGCGTCTTCCCCGACAAGCCCATGACGCAGCGCGCCGCCGAGACCCGCATGGGGTCCGGTAAGGGCAGCGTCGATCATTGGGTGGCGCGGGTCAAGCCGGGCCATGTGCTCTTTGAGATGGCCGGGATCCGCGAGGAGCAGGCGCGCGAGGCGCTGCGTCTGGCGTCGCACAAGCTGCCGATGAAGACTCAGTTTGTCAGCCGCGAGGAACATACCGCAAGCTAAGACGCTGCCGGGAGGACAGTCACCTGGGGCTGCCGGCGCTGCGGAGGAGACGAAAGATGAAGAACAGCGAACTGCGATCAAAAACCGATGCGGAACTGGCCAATCAGTTGGACGACTCCTACGAGGAGCTGTTCAACCTGCGCTTCCAAAAGGCGACGGGAAAGCTCACGAATACGGCGCGGGTCGGGGTGGTGCGGCGGCAGATCGCACGCATCAAGACGGTCTTGCGCGAGCGCGAGTTGGCCGGCAGGGCACAATAGGAGAAGAACGATGCGTGCGCGACGCAAGACATTGGTGGGCACCGTCACCAGCGACAAGATGGATAAGACTGTGGTGGTCACCGTCAACCGGATCACCCGCCATCCGTTGTATGGGAAGGTGATCAAGGTGAGCAAGAAGTACAAGGCTCACGACGAGAACAACGAGGCGAAGATGGGCGATGTGGTGCGGATCTGCGAATGCCGCCCCATCAGCAAGGACAAGACGTTCTTCGTGCAAGAGATTCTCGAACGGTCTGTACTGGTCGACGACCTCATCTAAGGCCAAGGGTGCAAGCATGATTCAACAGGAAAGCCGGCTCAAAGTGGCCGACAACACCGGAGCAAAAGAACTCTTGACCATTCGTGTCAAGGGGGGGAGCACCCGACGCTATGCCGCCGTTGGCGATGAGGTCGTGGCGACGGTCAAGTCGGCCAGCCCGACCGGCAACGTGAAGAAGGGCGATGTGGTGCGGGCTGTGATTGTGCGCACCCGGCGGCCGCTGCGCCGCCCGGACGGCAGCTATATCCGGTTCGACGAAAATGCGGCGGTGATTGTGGACGACAACCACAACCCACGCGGGACGCGCATCTTTGGGCCTGTGGCGCGTGAACTGCGCGAACGGGGCTACATGCGCATCGTCTCGCTGGCGCCCGAAGTGCTGTAGGAGTGTGGGCTATGAAAATCCAGAAGGGCGATACCGTCGAGGTCATTGCGGGCGATGACAAGGGGCACCGAGGCACGGTGCAGCGTGTGATCCGCAAGAAGAACAAAGACGGCAGCTATGACCCCAACCGGGTCTATGTGATTGTCTCGGGGGCGAACCTAGTGATCAAGCACCAGCGGCGGACGCCGAATGTGCGCACCCAGGCGGGGCGGATCGAGCGGGAAGCGCCGATCCATGTCAGCAATGTGATGTTGGTGGGGAGCGAAGGCCGCCCGACGCGCGCCGGCTATGATGTGGCAAATGACGGCACCAAGACCCGCGTCGACCGGCGTTCCGGTGCGCCGCTGCCCAAGCCCAGGGACTAAACTGACCGGCCTGGGCAGGCCGGATGATTCATCAAGCGATGGCCTGACCTGGCGCCGGACACGTCGGCGTCTGCGGGCAAGGAGTTAAATGCGATGAGCGATAACGGACAGCAACCATTGCCGACCCCGCGTCTCAAGGAGCGCTATCAGCGCGAGATCGTGCCGGCGATGATGAAGGAATTTGGCTATCAAAACAGCCTGCAGGTGCCGCGCCTGGTGAAGATCTCGGTCAACATCGGGCTGGGCGAGGCGTTGCAGAACAGCAAGGCGATCGAGGCGGCGACCAACGACCTGGCGATTATGACCGGCCAGAAACCGGTGGTCACCAAGGCGCGGCGCTCGATTGCGGTCTACAAGCTGCGTGAGGGCATGCCGATCGGCGCCATGGTGACGCTGCGCAGCAACCGTATGTGGGATTTTCTGGACCGGCTGATCAACGTCGTGCTGCCCCGCCAGCGTGACTTTCAGGGGATCTCGCCCGATTCGTTTGACGGCCGCGGCAACTACAGCCTGGGGCTGCGCGAACAACTGGTCTTCCCCGAGATCGACTACGACAAGATCGACAAGGTGCGCGGGCTGGAATTGACCATTGTGACCACGGCCAAGACCGACGAAGAGGCGCGCCGGCTGCTGGCACTGATGGATATGCCGTTCAAGCGGTCATAGCAGGAAGGGATGAATTGTGGCTAAGAAGTCCATGATCAACCGCGAGTCGAACCGCAAATATGCAGTGCGCGTACGCAACCGCTGCAAGATCTGCGGGCGGCCGCGAGGGTATATGCGCCGCTTTGGGCTGTGCCGCATCTGCTTCCGTCAGGAAGCGCTGCGCGGCCATCTGCCCGGCGTCGTCAAGTCGAGCTGGTAGGCGTAGGGCGTTTTATCATTAATGGCTCGTCTTGCGGCCGGTAGACCGGCGGGCATGCGGGCTGGAGATGGTTACTGACTACAGTTTTCTGCAATCTGCCTGCGTGGGCGCAGGAGTGACCTCCTTAGCGGAGAGGCTCTTGGCCCAGGTTCAGCTAATGCTGTCAGGCGCGTTGAACTTTGCTCTGCAGGAGCTTGCAAGAGTGACCAAGGGAGCACACGATGAACAGTGATCCAATTGCCGATATGCTCACGCGTATCCGCAACGCCTCGATGGTGCAGCACAAGCAGGTCGTCATGCCCAGCTCCAGGATCAAGGCGGACATCGCCAAGATCCTGCAGGAGGAAGGCTTTATCGACAGCTATGCGGTGACCGACGAGAGGCCGCAGCCGAACTTGGTGCTGCGCTTGAAGTACACAGGCCGCGGCGAGCCGGTGATCACCGGTTTGGAGCGGGTGAGTAAGCCCGGCAAGCGCGTCTATACAGGGTATCAGTCGATCCCCTGGGTGCGCGCCGGGTTGGGGATCAGCATCCTCTCGACGCCGAAGGGGCTGATGACCGGTCGCCAGGCCCGGCGCAACAAGCTGGGCGGCGAGATTATCTGCAATGTCTGGTAGACCTGCGGGTCGCCGGATGCGAGCGCGTAGTGGCTGGGCCGCAGCCCCTGGGTGGGTGTGGCAAAGACCCAACGCAGAGAGGGGATAAGAAGCATGTCACGCGTAGGACGCAGCCCTGTGACGCTTCCGAAGAACGTCACAGTCGAAGTTCAGCCGGGCAACAAGGTGAAGCGGCCCACGGACAGCCGCGAGCACCGCGCCCAGCATGGGCTGGCGCGCGCCCTCCTGGCCAACATGGTGCAGGGGGTCAGCACGGGCTTCACTCGGCGCATGGAGATCCATGGAGTGGGCTATCGCGCCGAGAAGCAGGGCAACAACCTGGTGATGCAGCTAGGCAAGAGCCACCCGGTGGTGATCGAGCCGCCGAGCAAGACGATTTCGTTCGAGGTCGACCGCGATGGCCGCAACTTTGTGATCAGCGGGATCGACAAATGCGAGGTCGGCCAACTGGCCGCGGTGATTCGCAAACAGCGTCCGCCGGAGCCATATCAGGGCAAGGGCATCCGTTATGCGGGGGAGACGGTGCGGATCAAGGCGGGCAAGAGCGGCAAGACCGGTAAGGGCCGCTAAAGGGCATAGAGGAGTCAGGGTAAGATGGCTAAGGAAAGTCGTTTGGAGTCGCGCCGCCGCCGCCATGCGCGGGTGCGGCGCAAGGTGAGTGGGACGGCAGAACGTCCGAGACTGAATGTCTTCCGCAGCTTGCGGCACATCTATGCCCAGGTGATCGACGACAGCACGGGCCAGACGCTGGTCTCGGCATCGACCTTAGATAAGGAACTGCGCGACGCAATGGGCGAACTGGCGGTGCAAGAGCAGGCCAAGGCCGTCGGCAAGGCGGTCGCCGAGCGCGCGCGCGCCAAGGGGATCGAGCAAGTCATCTTTGACCGGGGCGGCTATCCCTATCATGGCCGCATCAAGGCGTTGGCCGAGGGCAGCCGCGAGGGCGGTCTGGTCTTCTAGAGACGAGTGGAGAACAACAATGGCACGAGGTGAACGAGGCGAGCGCGGTGAACGCGGCGAAAGACGAGATCGCCGCCGCGAGCGCGAGCGCGAAGAGCGTGAGGAGCTAGACGAGCGCGTTGTCCATATCGCCCGCACGGCCAAGGTCGTCCAGGGGGGCCGCCGCTTTGCCTTCCGCGCTGTGGTGGTGGTGGGCGATAACAAGGGGCGCGTGGGCGTCGGCATCGGCAAGGCGCGCGAAGTGCCGGATGCGATCCGCAAGGCGTCGGACCGCGCCCGCAAGGCGATGGTGACCGTGCCGATGCTGGGCAACACGATCCCGCATGCGGTGCAGGCCAATTTCGGCGCCGGCACCGTGTTGTTGAAACCCGCCAGCCCGGGCACGGGCGTTATTGCCGGCGGCGGCGTGCGCGCCGTGGTGGAGGCTGCGGGCGTGAAGGATATCCTGAGCAAGTCGCTGGGCAGCGACAACATTCTGAATGTGGTGCAGGCGACCTTTGCCGCACTGCAAGAGCTGCAGGATTTCCGCCGTGAGGCCGAGCGCCGGGGGGTGGACCCCAAGTATCTGGCGCCGTTCTGGTATCGGGAGGAAAACTATGCCTAGCGGCAAGACGATCCAGATCAAGCTGGTGCGCAGCCCGATTGGGTATGAGAAGAGCCAAAAGGCGACCGTCAAGGCGCTGGGGCTGCACAAGATGAACCAGGTGGTGGAGAAGAACGATACGCCCGCGGTGCGCGGGATGATCGACAAGGTCTCCCATCTGGTCGAGGTGATCGAATAGCATTGTCGAACCGAACTGCGCGCCTTGCCTGGGGCCATTGGCCCCGCGGCGTCGCGCAGCCGTAGTGGAGAAAACGAATATGAAACTACATGACCTGCGCCCTGCAGAAGGTGCAACCAAAAAGCGCAAGCGAGTGGGTCGTGGGACCGGCTCCGGCAAGGGCAAGACCAGCGGCCGCGGCACCAAGGGGCAGAATGCCCGCTCCGGCGGTGGGGTGCGCTTTACGTTTGAAGGCGGCCAGTTGCCGCTGGTGAAGCGGCTGCCCAAGCTGCGCGGTTTTAATAACCGCTTCAAGGTCTATTACACGGCGATCAACCTGGATGTGCTGGAGCGTGTGTTTGAGGCCAACACGACGGTGACGCCGGCGAGCTTGGCCGGTGTGGGGCTGGCGGACGCTTCCGACCCGATCGTGGTCTTGGGCCGCGGCGAGATCTCCAAGCCGCTCCAGGTGCAGGCCCATCGCATCAGCGATGCCGCACGCAAGAAGATCGAGGCCGCGGGCGGCTCCGTCGAGCTTCTGGCCTGGGAAGTGAACAAGCGCCTGCCCCGTTCCTAGGGGCGGGCGTTGCCCGTTCCCTAGCGGCCTGCCGGTTCGCACCGGCCAAGGGAGATAACCGCTATGTTAGATGCTGTCCGCAATGCCTTTCGTCTGCCAGACCTGCGCCAAAAGCTGCTGGTGACGATTGGGATTTTGCTGCTATACCGCTTTGCGGCCCATATCCCGCTGCCCGGCGTCGACCGCGTGGCGTTGGAGTCGCTCTTCCGCGGTACGGATACGAATATGCTGCTCAGCCTGCTGAACTTTTTCAGCGGCGGCGGTCTGTCGCAGATGGGGGTGATGGCGCTGGGGGTCTATCCCTACATCACCGCCTCGATTATCATGCAGTTGCTGACGCCGATTGTGCCCGCGCTGGAGGAACTGAGCAAAGAGGGCGAGCAGGGCCGCCACCGCATCAACCAGTATACCTATTGGTTGACCGTGCCGCTGGCGATCCTGCAGGGCATTGCCCAAGGGACGCTGCTCAGCCGGCCCGTGGGCGGTGGGCTGGTGGTGCTGCCCAACTGGGGCTTCACCGGCGATAATCTGCTGCCGTCGATCACCTTTATCGTCGGCATGACGGCGGGGACGATGTTCGGCGTCTGGCTAGGCCAGTTGCTGACCGAACAGGGGATCGGCAACGGGGTCTCGTTGATCATCTTCGCCGGGATTCTCTCGTCGGTGCCCTATCAGATCCGCCTGCTGTCGCAGCAGCCGATCCTGTTGATCCTGTTTATCATCATCACCGTTCTGACGGTGGGGTTGATCGTCTGGGTGCAGGAGGGGCAGCGGCGCATCCCTGTGCAATATGGGAAACGGGTGCGGACGATGCGCGGCAACCGCATGATGATGGTGGGGGGGCAGAGCACCTATGTGCCGCTGCGTGTCAACACGGCAGGCATGATCCCGTTGATCTTTGCCCAGAGCCTGTTGATCCTGCCCAGCACCGTCGCCAGCTATTTTGTGACACAGCCCGGCTGGTTGGGGTCGTTTGCCACCTGGCTGGCTAACGCCATGAGTCCGACCAACTTCCTGTATTGGCTGTTGTACTTCCTGTTCACGGTGGCGTTTACCTACTTCTATACGGACGTGATGTTCCGGCAGCAGAACTTGCCGGAGACGCTGCAGAAGCAGGGCGGGTTTGTGCCGGGCATCCGGCCTGGCCCGCGCACTGAGGCCTATCTGAACGGGGTGCTGTCGCGCATCACGCTGGTGGGCGCGCTCTTCCTGGGCTTTATCGCCGTGCTGCCCTATTTTGTGGGCGTCATCGCCGACAGCTTTGTGGGCGGGGCAGGCGTTTTGACCGGCTATCAGTCGTTGATCATCAGCAGCGCCGGCCTGTTGATTGTGGTGGGCGTCGTGCTCGACACCATGAAGCAGATCGAGGCGCAGTTGCTCATGCGCAACTACGAAGGCTTTATCCGCTAATCGACGGCGCGGAGCCTGTGCAAGGATGCCCGGCGGCGCTGCCGGTTGCATCGCTGTCCCCCTCTGGGGGCGGGCGTCGGGCCGAACCAGGATTGAGGCAGAGACATGGTGCAAGCAGAACGCCTGTATTTGGTCTTGTTGGGTGTGCCGGGCGCAGGCAAGGGCACGCAGGCCAGTTTGCTGGAAGACGCGCTGGCGATCCCGCAGATCTCGACTGGCGATCTATTTCGCTATAATCTGAAGAACCAGACCGAGTTGGGCGTGCTCGCCAAGAGCTATATGGATCGGGGGGACCTGGTTCCCGACGAGGTGACGATCCGGATGGTGGAAGAGCGCCTGCAGCGCGAGGACTGCGCCAAGGGCGCGATCTTTGATGGCTTCCCGCGCAACCTGGCGCAGGCCGTGGCCTTAGACCAGTTGACGGCTGTCCACGGGGGGATCCGCCGCGTGCTGTTGATCAGCCTGGAGGACGACGAGGCCATGCGCCGGATCACGGGGCGGCGTGTCTGCCGCACCTGCGGCGCGGTCTATCACGTCGACTTCAACCCGCCCAAGGTCGAGGGTGTCTGCGACCTGGACGGCGGCGAACTGTATCAGCGCGACGACGACAAACCGGAGACGGTGCGCAACCGGCTCTTTGTCTATTATAAGCAGACGGCTCCCTTGGTGGGCTATTACTTTGCCAAGGGGCTGTTGACGGAAGTAGACGGCTCGCAGCCGATTGAGACGGTGCAGGCGGCGCTGCTGGCCGCCCTGCGTGATGCCGCCGCCGTCGGCGGGTAGCGGGCCGGCAGACTGATCCGGCGAGGATGCTAAAGGCTGATGGGACGAATGTTTCGGCGTGAACAATCCAGGCCGCAGCGCAGGCCCTTGGCGCGCGCGCTGCCGGAGCGCCCCGCACCCATCTTGAAAAGCCCGCGCGAGATTCAGATCATGCGCGAGGCGGGGCGGATTGTGGCGCGCGTGCATGCGGCGCTGCGCGAACTGGTGCGCCCTGGCGTCAGCACCTGGGAACTCGACCAGGTGGCGCTGGAGGTCTTGCAGAAATATGGGGCCGTCTCGTCCTTTCTGGGCTATCGCGGCTATCCGGCCAACATCTGCACCAGCATCAACGAAGAGGCATCCTCAAGACGGGCGACATCATCAGCATCGACGTAGGCGCACAGTACCGCGGCTTTATCGGCGACAGCGGCTGGACCTATGCGGTGGGTGAGATCGACGAGCAAAGCGCCGAGTTGATGCGTGTGACCGAGGCCAGCCTCTTTGCCGGTATCGCGCAGGCGGTGGTGGGCAATCGAGTAGTCGACATCAGCCGGGCCGTGCAGCAGGTGGTGGAAGAGGCCGGGCTGCATGTGGTGCGCGAATATACGGGCCATGGGGTTGGCCGCCAGATGCACGAACCGCCCCAGGTGCTCAACTATGTGGGAGGCGACCCAGATGGGATGTTGGTCCTGGAGCCGGGGGTGGTGATCGCCATCGAGCCGATGGTGCAGGTGGGGACGTGGCAGACACGCGCCCTGCGCGATGGCTGGACGGTGGTGAGCAAGGACGGCAGCATGGCCGCCCATTTTGAACATACGGTGGCTGTAACCAACAATGGGCCAGAGATTTTGACGCTCCCCTAGTCGATATGTTAAACTAGATGGGTTGCGCCAAACGAGTTTGAGGGAGTTTTGACGATGAAAGTTCGACCTTCTGTTAAGCGGATGTGTGAAAACTGTAAGGTTGTCCGGCGGCGCGGCGTGCTCTATGTGCTGTGCACGAACCCGAAGCACAAGCAGCGCCAGGGATAGGCGGCACACACAGTAAAGGGGATTCTCCATGGCACGTATTGCAGGTGTTGACATCCCACGCGACAAGCGTGTTGAGATTTCGCTGACTTATATTTACGGCATTGGCCGGACGACGAGCCAGAAGATTCTGGCCGCGACCCAGATCGACCCCAACGCGCGCGTGCGCGACCTGGACGAGAACCAGCTCACGCGTCTGCGCGAGTACATCGACCGCAACTACACGGTCGAAGGCGATCTGCGCCGTGAAGTGAACATGAATATCAAACGGTTGATGGAGATCGGCTGCTACCGCGGTCTGCGCCATCGCCGCAATTTGCCTGTGCGCGGCCAGCGCACGCGCACCAATGCGCGCACGCGGCGCGGTGTGAAGCGCACAGTGGCCGGCAAGAAGCGGGCACGCAAGTAATCAGAAAGATGCGCCTCTCGCCCCTGTGGTGGATGCGGGAGACGTGGAGAGAATTTGACCGAGAAATCACCGGGTTTACGCCCCAGGCCGGCTAGACCGAGAGCAAAGGAGTAACCGTGGCTCGACCGCAACGCCGTCGCGACCGTCGTACAGTGCGACGTGAGCGCAAGAATGTACCGCATGGGCAAGTGCATATCCATGCGTCGTTTAATAACACGATTGTAACGATTACCGACGTGCAGGGCAGCACGCTCTGCTGGGCGAGCAGCGGCAGCGCCGGCTTTAAGGGCAGTCGTAAGTCGACCCCCTTTGCGGCGCAGTTGGCCGCCCAGAGTGCGGCTCAGACCGCGCGCAGCGAATATAACGTGCGCGAGGTAGATGTCTTTGTCAAGGGGCCTGGCCCCGGCCGCGAAAGCTCGATCCGCTCGCTTCAGGCGGCAGGGCTGACGGTGCTGTCGATCACCGACATCACGCCGCTGCCCCACAACGGCTGTCGCCCGCCCAAGAAGCGCCGCGTCTAGCGGCGGGGGCGCTG
>QEUY01000147.1 GCA_003577365.1 Chloroflexota bacterium
GCGGCCCAGTCGAGTTCATGGTCATAGTGTGGCCGCCGCCCGCTGGTCAGCATCACGGCGGTGATCAGCTGCTCCAGATGGCGGTGGGCAATGTCGGCGTTTGAATAGCGCCCGCTGATCACCTCGCCCTGCTCGGTCAGCTTGATCCGCCCGCGCACCGATTCGGGCGGCTGCGCCAAGATGGCCCGGTTGGCCGGGCCGCCGCCGCGCCCCACCGTGCCCCCGCGCCCATGGAAGAGCGTCAGCTTAACGCCGTATTCGTCGCAGACCTTGGCCAACCCGCGCTGCGCCTGGTAGAGCATCCAGTTCGCCATCAGATAGCCGCCGTCTTTGTTGGAATCGCTGTAGCCGATCATGATCTGCTGGCGATTGCCGCGCTGGGCCAGGTGTTCGTGATAGACGCGGTTTTGGAAGAGCTTTGCCATGATCTGCGGCGCGGCGCGCAGGTCTTCGATCGTCTCAAAGAGCGGTACGACGTCGATCGCGCCGAACAGCCCCGCATCGCGGGCAAAGAGCAGCACCTCCAGCATATGGCTCACCTGCGTGGTCATGCTGGTGATATAGCTCTGGATCGCCTCCGGCCCCAAAATCTGGCGCGCCCGGCGGATCAGCCGGAAGAGTTCAAGCGTCTCGTTGGTCTCGTCGCCAAAATCCAGCCGCGCGGTCAACGGGCGCTGGCCGGCGATCTCGCGGCTGAGCAGCGCCACGCGCTCCGATTCGTTCATGGTTTCGTAGTGGGCAGCCAGGCCATAGCGCGCCAGGATTTCGGCCATGGCGCTGCGATGGCGCGCTGAGTGTTGGCGGATATCCAGCGTCGCCAGATGAAAGCCAAAGACCTCCACCTGGCGGATCAGATCCGACAGCCGGCCGCGCGCCAGCCGTTCGCCCTTGTTCTGATAAAGGCTGTCATAGATCAGCCGCAGATCGGCCAGAAAACTGGCCGCCGAGGTATAGGCGCGCGGGTCGAGCTTGCGCGCCTGCCAAGGCAGGCGATTTTCAGCGCGCGTTGCCTCCAGCCGCCGAAACATCAGGATCAGCTTTTGGCGATAGGGTTCTTGCTCAAAGCGGTCGAGCACTTCGCGCTCCTGCGCGGGGACCAGGTCCAGATCGCGCGCCAGGCTGTCCAAAAACGCCGTGGAAAAGCCGACGCGGCTGCGCCCCGAGCTCAGATGGTCATAGAGCGCCTCCACCTCCTGGGCATAACGCTCCAGCACCGCGTCTTTTTGGGCGCGCAGCGTCTCCTCGGTCACGGCCACATTCACAAACGGGTTGCCGTCGCGGTCGCCGCCGACCCAGGAGCCATAGCGCAAGAAGGCGGGCACGTTGAAGGTCTCGCCGGGGTAGGCCTCGGCCAGGGCGCGCTCCATCTCGCGATAGATACTGGGCACCAAGTCGAAGAGCGTCTCCTCAAAGAAATACAACGTCTGGCGCACCTCGTCCATCACCGTGGGTGGGCGGTCGCGCATCTCGTCGGTCTGCCACAGCAGCACGATGTTTTCGCGCAGCTGCATCTCCTTCTGCTCGCGCTCAACCTGCAGCAGGTCTACGCTGTCCAGCTCGCGCAGGATCGTGCTGATGGTCTTGAGCTTGAAGAGCAGGGTGCGGCGTTTGGCCTCGGTCGGGTGCGCCGTAAAGACCGGCATGATCAGCAGGTCGCTCAGGTTCTGGCGCACATCGGCTGCGCTCAGCCCTTCGGCCTGCAACCGGCGCACGGCGTTGGCAATGGTCTCGGCCATCGGGATGCCGCGCTCATAGGCCACAAAGGCACGCCGCCGCAAGATATGCACGCGCTGTGCCTCCTCGGCCAGGTTCACCAACTGGAAATAGGTGGTGAAGGCTTTGAGCACGGCCAGCGCCTGCGGCACGTCTTCGACCAGGGTGGAGACGTGCCGGTGGATATTGGCCTGCGCCAGCCGGTCGCCGGCGCGCCAGGCCTTGGCCAGGGCGCGGATCTCTTCCTCTAGGTCGAAAAGCGCCTTGCCCTCCTGTTCGATGATCGTCTCGCCCAGCAGATTGCCCAGCGTGCGAATCCAATGGCGCAGGCGGTCCTGCGTATCGGTCTGCGGCTCGATGGTGCGTGTTTCCATCAATGCATTACTGCCTCTCATCCGGTTCGTCTGGTGGGACAAAGCTCCTTAGCATGGCCACGATGCGCGGGATCAAGTTTGGAAGCTCCTGTGTACCTGTCTGCCATAGGTGAGTAAAATCAACCGAGCGATCATCACTGATCCATTCCCCATAGTCCTCAGTCAGTCGCCGCCAAGGGATCTCTGGATGCGCCGCTTTCAGTGGAGCGGAGACACGACGGGCTGCAGCGACCACGACCTGAAAACGCCACACCACGGCATCACGCTGCATGCCATGGTGGAGGTCGCGGAACTCCTTCACAGTCAGCGGGCCGATATAGTTGCGGATGTTGAAGGCGCTGCCTATGAGGGTATTCAGGTGATCCACGTCAGATAGCATACGAACGAGTCTCCTGTGCGGGGTTATACCGTTCAGCGCATGAACGTGTTTGTCCACAACCCCCTTCGGCCCAGTTGGCTTAATACGCCAGCGCCTGCACCACCAGATCGCCCATCACCTGTGTGCCGACGACCTCCTGGCCGGTGTGGGCGATGTCGGGTGTGCGCACTCCCTCATTGAGCACACTGTCCACCGCGGCTTCGACGGCCGCGGCTTCCTGCTCCAGCCCTAGACTGTGGCGCAACAGCATGGCCGCGCTCAGAATCGTGCCAAACGGGTTGGCGATGCTCTTGCCCGCAATGTCGGGCGCGCTGCCGTGGATCGGCTCATACAGACCCAAGGGCAGGCCGCGGCTATTGCGAAGCTCACCCAGGCTGGCCGAAGGCAGCATCCCCATCGACCCGGCCAGCATCGAGGCTTCGTCGGTCAGGATGTCGCCAAAGAGATTTTCCGCCACGATCACGTCAAAGCTGGCGGGCCGCCGGATCAGGTGCATCGCCATGGCGTCGACCAAGACATGCTCTACTTGTAACCCTGGATAATCTGCCAAGACCTCGGTCGCCACGCGCCGCCACAGCCGGCTGGAAGCCAGCACATTGGCCTTGTCCACGCTCGCCAGCTTTTTGGAGCGCGCCATGGCGGTGTCTGCGGCCAGCCGCACCACACGCTCGATCTCCGGCCGCGTGTAGAGCATGGTGTCATAGGCTTCGAAGGCGGCCTCGCCCGCCTCCTGCCGCGGGCCAAAATAGACGCCGCCGGTCAGCTCGCGGATCACCACCAGGTCGACACCCTGCAGGACCTCTTCCTTAAGCGTGCTGGCCGCGATCAACTGTGGATGCAGCTTGACCGGGCGAATATTGGCAAAGAGCGACAGCTCCTTGCGCAGCGCCAGCAGCCCGCGTTCGGGCCGGTCGGGCGCGTTGGGGTTATCCCACTTGGGGCCGCCCACCGCGCCCAAGAGGATAGCGTCGGCCTGGCGGCAGGCGTCGACCGTGGCTTCGGGCAGGCTTGTGCCCAGTTCGTCGATGGCGCGGCCGCCCATCATCTGGCCGTCGAAGGTGAAGGTATGGCCGAAGCGGCGCGCTGCCGCCTCCAACACCTTGCGCGCCTCGCCGGTCACTTCCGGGCCGATGCCGTCACCGGCCAGCACAACAATCTTGGCATCCATGCAAGCAGGTCTTTCGTAGCTGGTTTCTTTGGCTAGGCGGTAGGGACACGGTACCGTGTCCCTACTCCCCTCTTTATTCGTGCAGTACCGTCTGCTTAACGGGGTCCGTGGTCTGCATCTCGACCACAGGCTTGCCCTCTTGCGTGACCCAGACGCCGCACGGCCCGCCCTGGGCGCTGACCCCCAGTTCCACCGGCGTGCCGTCCATGCGCAGCGCGGGATGATAGAACTTCGCCACCTTCTCGGCATCGCCCACAATATAGTGGCCAATCAACGAGCGGCGGAAGCGGTTGGCGCTGGTGTTGGGGAAGCTGCCATGGATCAGTTGGCCGTTGAAGAAGAGCACATCCCCGGCGGCCATGACCACCGGCACAGGCTCGACCCCTTCGGGCAGCGGCACGGTCACGTCGGTGAAGCTCTGCGTCGTGTCGGCCTTGACCGTGCAGAGCAGCGGCAGCGTGTGCGTGCCCGGCGCCACCTGCAGACAACCGTTCTCCTCGTCGCAGTCGTCCAAGGCCAGCCACGCCGCCATACAGGTTCCCGGCTGCACGCGCAGATAATACTGATCTTGATGTAGCGCCTGGCCGCGCGCCCCCGCCGGCTTAAAGTAGAGCATGGTCTGGACGGCGAACGGCTCGATGCCGTGCAGCCCGGTCAGCCAGGCATTGATGCGCGGGTCGAGCAGCCACTGCAGGCTGAGATCGTCCCAACGGTGCATGTGGATCATGCGCGGGAAGCGTTTGAGCGGGTCATTGCTGGTCACATCCACTCCGGCGGTGTCGCCGGGATAGCTGCCCGCGGCGCGCAGCGCCATGAAGTGGTCGCGGTAGCGGGCGACCTCCTCCGCACTAAACAGCCCGCGCGCCACCGTATAGCCCTTCTCGGCGAACTCGGTCACGGCGGCAGGGTCGACTACAGTCGGGGTGCTCATGCGCTTACCTCCTCCAGGGGTGACTCCCATTCAAAAAAGCCGGATGTGTGGATCGTCTGTGTGGCGATGGCGGCAGCCAGCGCAAAAGAACGCGCCGGGCTGCTCGCCAGATAGTAGTCGCGTGCCAATTGCCCCAACGCCGGGTTCAGTTCGGCCAAGGCAGCCAAGCTGGTTTTGGCGCGCGGCAGCGGGCGGTTGGCGGACAGAAAGGCATAGTCGATCATCCTGCCCACGGCCTCGTGCAAGATCAACCGCGCGTTGGCCGGGTCGCGCGCCTGAATGTCTTGGGCGTTTTCATAGGCATCGGCGGCCCCATAGCGCCGCGCCGTCAACTGTGCGGGCGTGAGGTTGGGTGGAGTCGCCAGCCAAGTGCGCGCCTCGGCGCACAACTCCGCCACCACCGGATGCCGATCCAGGATCACCACGCCCGCGGCCAGCATTTGCGCCGTGCAGGGCCGCTCGCGCTCGTCGGCAAAGTAGCGCCGGATCATCTCCGGCGGATTGACGAAGATCTCCACCGGCACGCCGCTGCACCAACGCTGCAGCCGCTGGCGCTGGGGCCGGGCATGGATCACCTGGATGTCGAGGTCGCTGGCCCGGTCCGGGTTGCCGGTGAGCGGCGTGCCGGCGGCGACAATGCCCCAGACCTCAAAGCGATCCAGGATCAGCGCCACCGCCTCACGCAGCGCCGCGGCATAGGGGGCGGCTAATTCAGGCCAGTGCAGATCAAGTGTGCGTGACAAGTTCTTTCACCAAATACCACTCGTCCTCCAGGTCGCGCAGGGGACGGCGGTTGAAGCCCATCTGCCAATAGAAGGCCTTGCCACGGTCGTTGCGCGCATGGACATAGCAGCCATAGCGCAGATAGCCCTGCCCCGCCAGCCAATCCTCCGCCACGCCCAACAACTGGCGGCCAATCCCGCGCCGCTGATAGGCAGGCCGCACATAGAGCCGGTAGAGTTCCCCGCAGGCCGGCGGCGCGCCGTCAGGATGGCTGGGCGGCCCCACCTGGCAGAACGCCAGCACGCCGGCTTCGGGGTCGGCGTTGATCCGCGCGACCAAAAAATGAGTACGCGCATCTTGAAAGGCGCGCTCCAGGCTGGCGGCGCTGTAGGCCTGAGCCAGAAAACGCTCGATAAACTCCGGGTCAAAGATCGCCTGATAGGTGGCGCGCCAGCTTACGGACGCGGCTTCCTGCAGCGACGGGATGTCGTCGGGCTGCGCCAGCGAAATCCAATACCCATTTTCATGCGAGGCCGGGGACATCCCGGCGGAATGGCAGGGCTGCATGGGCAAACTAGCCTACGGACGCAGGAGTCTGCGCCCGTAGGCCCCTGTGGCTGACCCGCGCGGCTGCTGCTCGCCTCAATAGGCGGGCTGGGCCTCATGCGCGGCGATGGCGTCGTTCTTGGAAAGCAGATAGCCCAGGTCATCCACCCCGTTGAGCAGACACATCTTGCGGAAGGGGTCGATCTCAAAGGGCAGTTGCTGGCCGTCGGGCAGCACCACCACCTGGTTTTCTAGGTCGACCGTGATCTCCGTCTCCGGCTCTTCTTCGACCAGGTCGAGCAGCATGTTGACCGTGGCTTCGGGCAGCGCCACGGGCAGCAGCCCATTTTTCAGGCTGTTGTTATAGAAGATGTCGGCAAAGCCGGGCGTAATGACGGCGCGGAAACCATACTCGGTCAGCGCCCACACGGCATGTTCGCGGCTAGAGCCACTGCCAAAGTTGCGTCCGGCCAGCAGCACCTGCGCGCCCGCATACTGCGGCTGGTTGAGCACAAAGTCCGGCTTGGGCGTGCCGTCGCGGTGATAGCGCCAGGCATAAAATAGACCATCGCCCATCCCCTCCTTGGTCACGGCGGTGAGGAAGCGGGCCGGGATGATCTGGTCGGTATCTACATTTTCGGCGCGCAGCGGAACCGCCGTCGCCGTCAGTCTGGTAAAAGGCTGCATTTTGATCCCCTGCCTAGTTCATGATCTCGCGCACATCCACCACGCGGCCGTTGACCGCGGCCGCCGCCGCCATGATCGGGCTCATAAGCAGGCTGCGCGCGCCGGGGCCTTGGCGACCCTGGAAGTTGCGGTTGCTGGTGCTGGCGACATATTTGCCCGCGCCCGCCTTGTCGTCATTCATGGCGAGACACATGCTGCAGCCGGCGCCGCGCCACTCAAAGCCTGCCTCGCGGAAGATACGGTCCAGGCCTTCGGCCTCGGCCTGCGCCTTGACGGCCTTGGAGCCGGGCACGACCATGGCCTGTACGCTCCCCGCCACCTTGCGCCCCTTGACCACATTGGCCGCCTCGCGCAGGTCCTCGATGCGGCTGTTGGTGCAAGAGCCGATAAAGACGATATCCACCGGCTGGCCCTGCATGGGCTGGCCGGGCTGCAACCCCATGTACTCCAGCGCGCTGAGCAGGCTGCGCCGCTCGGCGGGGTCTTCCACCTCTTCTGGAGTGGGAATGCGCCCGGTGACAGGCACGCCCTGGCCGGGGTTCGTGCCATAGGTAACCATCGGCTCCAGCGCCGACGCATCCAGGTGCAGCTCGCGGTCAAAGGTCGCATCCGCATCGCTCGCCAGCGTGCGCCAGTAGGCGACGGCCTTATCCCAATCACCCCCCTGCGGGGCATAGGGCCGGCCCTTGATATAGGCATAGGTCGTCTCGTCGGGCGCGATCATGCCGGCGCGCGCGCCGCCTTCGATGCTCATGTTGCAGATCGTCATGCGGTTGGCCATGCTCAGGCCGCGGATGGCGCTGCCCCGATATTCAAAGACATAGCCCGCGCCGCCGCCCGCGCCGTTCTTGGCGATGATCGCCAAGATGATGTCCTTGGCCGTCACGCCGAAGCCCAACTCGCCTTCGACGTTGATGGCAAACGTCTTGGGTTTCTTTTGCAGCAGACACTGCGTGGCGAGCACATGGCCCACTTCGCTGGTGCCGATGCCAAAGGCCAGCGCGCCAAACGCGCCATGCGTGCTGGTGTGGCTGTCGCCGCAGACGATGGTCATCCCCGGTTGGGTGACGCCCATCTCCGGGCCGACCACATGCACGATGCCCTGCACAGCGCCTTCGATATCCCATAGGGTAATGCCGAAATCCTCACAGTTTTGGCGCAGCGTGCGCACCTGTGTGGCGGCATCGCTGGGCCACAGTGCAATATCGACATTGCGCGTGGGGATGGCATGGTCCATCGTCGCAAAGGTGCGGTCGGGGCGGCGCACCGGCAGCCCGCGCTCGCGCAACATGCTAAACGCCTGCGGCGAGGTCACTTCATGGATCAAGTGGGCGTCCACATAGAGCACCGCCGGCGCGCCGGCGTCTTGGCTCACCACATGCGCGTCCCACACCTTCTCAAACATTGTCTTCTTGCTAACGTTCCGTTGAGTTTCTCTACAAAACAAGCTCGTATCTGCACTAAATAATGAATAGATGGGTCAATCGTAACCCTGTCAAACGGCTTCATGGGTAGATCATCCTCTTACCCCTTCACCGCGTCGCTCTCCTCTTCCTCAAGCTTCTCTGCGCCCTCGTTGGCGGCCTCAATGGCGGCCATGTTTTCGCGCGGGGCCACATACCAGAAGAACTGGCGCTGCGTCTCCCAATCCTCCAACAGGGCGCGCGCCCGCAGCGAACCGGTCTTTTCCAGGTGTTCCTGAACCAACGCCTTCAGCGCCACGTCATCGCCGTTGCCGCGCACGCGGCGGATGGCAATTAACTCAGGATTATAGCGGCGTTCCAGCGTATCGTGAATATCGTAGACATACGCTTCGCCGCCCGTCATCCCCGCGCCGAAGTTGCGCCCCGTCTCGCCCAAGATGACCACCACGCCGCCGGTCATATATTCGCAGCAGTGCTCGCCTGCACCCTCCACCACGGCCACGGCGTTGGAGTTGCGCACGGCAAAGCGTTCGCCGGCGACACCCGCGGCAAACAACCGCCCGCCCGTAGCCCCATAGAGCGCGGTGTTGCCCATGATCACATTTTGATGGGGCACAAAGCGCGCCTCTTCCGGCGGGCGAATGACGATCTCGCCGCCGCTCATGCCCTTGCCCACATAGTCCTGCGCTTCTCCGATCAAGACCAGGTTCAGCCCGTGCAGCCCGAACGCGCCAAAGCTCTGGCCCGCCGAGCCGGTGAAGGTGATCTGGACTTGTCCGGCGGGCAGCCCGGCGTCGCCGTGGCGCAGCGCCAACTGGCCCGCCAGCCGCGCGCCCACCGTGCGCTGCGTGTTGTCGATCTTGTGCGCCAGCCGCACCGGCGCATCTGGGTTGGCGCGCAGGCTGGCCAGCACCTGCTCGACAATGCGGTCGCCTACGCTGGTCTGTTCGGGCAGTTCGTTCTTGGGCAGCACTCGCCGCCGCGCGCTGCCCGTATCCGGCACATAGAGCAGCGGCGACAAGTCCATATAGCCCGCCTCGCGGCCAAAGACCACCTGCTTGAGCAGTTCGGGATGGCCGACGAC
>QEUY01000148.1 GCA_003577365.1 Chloroflexota bacterium
GATGGCCCGCGCTGGCTGACCAACTCGATGGTGGCGACCATCGTGGTGGATATCGTCATCATCCTGTTGGCCTTGCTGGCCACGGCGCGCATGAAGCTGATCCCCTCCGGTTGGCAGAACTTCATGGAGATGGTGATCGAGTATCTTTATGGGCTGGCCGAGAGCATCGCCGGGCGCGATGCGCGCCGATATTTCCCCTGGGTGGCGACGATCTTCTTCTATGTGATCATCTCCAACTGGTCGGGGTTGATCCCCGGCGTGGGCAGCATCGGCTTCTTCCACGATGCGGCCCCGGCCACCGAGGGTGAACATGCCCTGGCGTTGGGCCGCCAGTTGGCGATGGCCGACGGCAGCCTGCTCTTGGTCGAGCCGGCCGCAGTAGATGCCGCGCCCGCCGCCGCCGAAGAGGGGCATCGCGTCTTTGTGCCGCTCTTCCGCCCGCCCAGCGCCGATCTCAACATGACCTTTGCCCTGTCGCTGGTCGTCATGACCATGGTGCAGGTGTGGGGGGTGCGCGCCTTGGGCGGGAGCTACTTCAGGAAGTTCTTTAACCTGAGCGGCGAAGGCTTTATGAAGTATATCAACGGCTTCGTCGGCATCCTCGAACTGATCAGCGAGTTCTCCCGTGTTCTAGCGTTTGGCTTTCGTCTTTTTGGCAATATCTTCGCCGGCGAGATTGTGTTGGCAACCATGGCGTTCTTGATTGCCTTCCTGCTGCCGATCCCCTTCTATGTCCTGGAGATTTTTGTCGGCTTTGTGCAGGCGTTGGTGTTCATGATGTTGGCGCTGGTCTTTTTCACCATGGCGACCATCAGCCACGGGCACGACGACCACGAGCACGGCCACTCCTAAATGCTGCTGGTATTGATCCTGTAAGGATATCCGAACGTTATGCGATTTTCCACGAACACAGATTGTGAGGAGATTACAAATGGAATTTGAAGCCGCCAAGGAACTGGGTGCTGCGCTGGCTATCGGTCTGGGGACCATCGGCCCGGGCATCGGTATCGGTCTAATTGGGTCGAAGGCCATGGAGGCCATGGGGCGCAACCCGGAGGCTGCCGGCACGGTGCAGACCAACATGATTTTGGCGATTGCGTTCGCCGAGTCGATGGGGATTTTCGCGCTGGTGGTAGCGCTGCTGCTGAAATTCGTCTAGTCGATGCCAAGCGGGGCGTGCCGGCGATCATGGCGAGCTCTCGTGGCGCACAGTCATAGCGAACCAGGCTGCCGGCATTGACGAGGATTGCACAGAGTCAAAAGGAGGCTCACCTTGGATCAACTAGGAATTCAATGGGAACTGCTTATCTCCCAGGTTGTGAACTTCCTGCTGCTGATGGTCATCTTGCGGCTGACCCTCTATGAGCCGGTCCTGCGGATGTTGGAGCAGCGCAAGGAGCGCATTTCCCAGAGCATGAAGGATGCCGAACGGGTAGCTTCGGCGGCCCAGGAGGCAGAGGCGGAGAAGGCGCGCACCTTGGATGCGGCCCGCCGCGAGGCGCAGGAGATCCGCGCCCAGGCGACGCGTGACACGGAAAAGATCGCTCACGAGATCCGCAGCCGCGCCGAGCAAGAGGCGACCGAGATCCGCATGAAGGCGCAAGAAGACGCCGAGAAGCAGGTCCAGACGGCGTTGTCTGATGCGAACCGGCAGATCGCCGAGCTGGCGATTTTGGCGACCGAGCAACTGCTGGGCCGCGAGCTGGCGAATAAGAGCGAGCAAGAGCGGTTTGTCGCCGACTTCCTGGCGCAGCAGAATGGGAGTGGGGGCTAGGCCCAATGAGCGACAAACAGGCGCGAGCGCAACGCTATGCTCAGGCTGTCTATCAGGCGATGCTTGAGCGCTGGCAATCTGCGCTGGATCAAGTCCAGGCTGTACTCAGCAAGGATCGACCACTGTATACCTTGGTGATGGACGGCAGCAAGGATTTCGGCGAGCGGGCCAAGGCGCTGGAAGCTGCGCTGCCGGCAGGACTGCCGGTCGAGGTCGTCAATCTGCTCAAGCTGCTGTTGCAGGAAGGCGACCTGGAACTGCTGCCCGAAGTGGCGGGCGCGTTGAGCCGGGTCGGCAGCGGGGGGGCTGCGCCGCTCAAGGCGGAGATCACCAGCGCAACCGAGTTGTCCGACAAGGACAAGAACGCGCTGCGCGCCGCCCTGGCCAAGCAATATGGCGACGACCTGATCTTCAGCTTCTATGTAGACCCCGCCCTGATGGGGGGGCTGCGTGTGCGTGTGGGAGATCGTCTGATGGACACCTCGATCGCCAGCCGCTTGGCCGCGCTGCGCGAATCGCTCACGTCTGTCGTGCGCTAAGATCGTGCGCTAAGTCGTGCGCTAAGGCATCACACGCCAGACGGCGTGACGCGGCGTGCTAGACAGCGTGATAGGTGTTGTGCGCTGAGGTGTCGTGTGCTAGGGTGCATGGTAGGTTGGTCCCTTGCCTGATTCGGAGGAACGTATAAATGGCTGTGCAAACAAACGATCTCGCAACGCTGCTGAGAGACCAGATTCTGAATTTTAAGCCGGCGCCCAGCCAAGTCGATGTGGGCGAGGTGATCGAAGTCGGCGACGGCATCGCCTTGGTGTCGGGGCTGCGCGGCGCCATGGCGGGTGAGCTGTTGGAGTTCACCAAGAACGGCGTCTTGGGCATGGCGCTCAACTTGAGCCCCGACAACGTGGGTATCATGATCATGGGCGAATACCAGACGATTGAGGAAGGCGACCTGGTGCGCAGCACCGGGCGTATTGCCTCAGTGCCTGTGGGGGACGCGCTCATCGGGCGTGTGATCAACGCCGTGGGCCAGCCGATCGACGGCAAAGGCCCGATTGAGACCGACAAGTATCGCAATGTCGAACGCATTGCGCCGGGCGTGATCCGCCGCCAGCCGGTGAATACGCCGGTGCAGACCGGCATCACGGCGATCGACGCGCTGATCCCTATCGGCCGCGGCCAGCGCGAGCTGATCATCGGCGACCGCCAAACCGGTAAGACGGCGATTGCCATCGATACGATCATCAATCAAAAGGGCAAAGACCTGGTCTGTATCTATGTGGCGATCGGCCAGAAACAATCCAGCGTGGCGCAGGTGGTGGCGACGCTGGAGAAGTATGGCGCGATGGAGCATACGGTGGTGGTCTCAGCCTCGGCTGCCGACCCTGCCGCGCTCCAATATCTGGCCCCCTATGCCGGGTGCGCCATCGGCGAAGAGTTCATGGAGCAGGGCCGCGACGCGCTGATCGTCTACGACGACCTCTCCAAACATGCCCAGGCCTATCGCCAGGTGGCGCTGCTGCTGCGCCGCCCGCCGGGCCGCGAGGCCTATCCGGGCGACGTCTTCTATCTGCACAGCCGTCTGCTGGAACGGGCCGCGCGCCTGGCCGACGAGTATGGCGGCGGCAGCTTGACGGCGCTGCCGGTGATTGAGACCCAAGCCGGCGACGTGTCGGCCTATATTCCGACCAACGTGATTTCGATCACCGACGGGCAGATCTTCTTGGAGAGTGACCTTTTCTATGCCGGTATTCGCCCGGCGCTCA
This sequence comes from Chloroflexota bacterium, assembly GCA_003577365.1. Lineage (GTDB taxonomy): Bacteria > Chloroflexota > Anaerolineae > Caldilineales > Caldilineaceae > QEUY01. The sequence continues at coordinate 3,538 of QEUY01000148.1, forward strand.
ACGTCGGCATCTCGGTCAGCCGCGTGGGCGGTTCGGCCCAGACGCGCGCCATGAAGAAGGTCGCCGGTCGTCTCAAATCGGAGCTGAGCCAGTTCCGCGAGCTGGCCGCCTTTGCCCAGTTCGGCAGCGACCTGGACGCCGTGACACAGCGCCAGTTGGACCGTGGCCGCCGCATGCAGGAGCTGCTCAAGCAGCCCCAATATCAGCCGATGTCGCTGGACAAGCAGGTGATCAGCATCTGGTCGGTCAACAACGGCTTTGTGGACAAAGTCCCGGTGTCGGAGGTCAAGAACTGGGAGGCCGACATGCACGCCTATCTGGAAGCCAGCCACCCGGAGATCGGCCAGGCGATCATGCGCACCAAGGACCTGACCGACGACACGGTGGAGGCGCTGCGGCTGGCGTTGGCCGACTTCAACAATACCTGGACGCCGCGGGAGTAGTGAGTTCCTTTAGAAGAGGCGAGAGTGCACCTTGGCTAGTACACGAGAAATTCGGCGGCGGATTCGCTCCGTCACCAATATCGCACAGGTCACCAAGGCCATGGAGGCTGTGTCGGCGGCCAAGATGCGCAAGGCGCAGCAGCAGGTGCTGTCGACGCGGCCCTATGCGGCCCAGGCGCGCGAGGTGTTGTCATATATCGCGCGCCTGCCCAATGTGGAAAACAATGCGCTCAACCCGTTGATCCAGCCGCGGCCCGTGCGGCGCAGCGGCATTCTGTTGATCACGGGCGACCGGGGGTTGGCCGGGGGGTTTAATGCCAATATTCTGCGCCGCCTGGCGCAGTTCATGCGCCAGCGCCGGCAGGAAGGCGCCGAAGTCGAGGTGGTGACAGTGGGGCGCAAGGGGCGCGATTGGCTCTTGCGCTATGACCCGCACATCCGCGCCGAGTTCAGCGGTATGCCCGATTCGCCCACCGTCGCCGACATTGGGCCGATCACGCGCGTGTTGGTAGACGACTATACCCAGGGCTATTTTGACGAAGTGCAGATGGTCTATACAGAGTTCGTCAACACCGTGCAGCAAGTGCCGGCGGTGAAGCAGCTTCTGCCCATCATCCCGGCAGAGCCGACCGTGCCGATGGCGCCGGAGTACATCTTCGAGCCGTCGCCTGAGGCGGTTCTGAACCAAGTGCTCTACGGCTTTACCGAAGTGCAGATTCTCCAGGCCATTTTCGAATCACTCGCCAGCGAGCATTCGGCTCGCATGGTGGCCATGCGTAATGCGACCGACGCCGCCAACGAGTTGATCGACAGCCTGACGCTGACCTATAACAAGGCGCGCCAGGAGAGCATTACCAGCGAGTTGATGGACATCATCGGCGGCAGCGTGGCCCTGGAAGGGTAGGCCGCAGGCGAGCAGCGCGTGCGGCGATGCGTAGGCGCGAGTTTGACAAGTGCGATTTTGACAAGTGCGAGGAGGCCCGGAGTGGCTAAAGAACTGGTAGGATCAGTCCTGAGCGTCATCGGCCCCGTGGTAGACTTTTCGTTTCCAGACGGGGAACTGCCCGAAATCTACGACGCGGTGACAGTGGTGGGGGAGGACGGCAAGGAGCAGGTCTTTGAGATCGCCCAGCAGTTGGGCGATAACGTGGTGCGCGCCGTCTCCATGGGCAGCACCGATGGCTTGCGCCGTGGGACGCGCGCCGTCTCCAGCGGTATGCCGATCACGGTTCCGGTCGGTCCGGCGACGTTGGGCCGCTTGTTCAACGTGACCGGCGATCCGATTGACGAGAAGGGGCCGGTGCAGTCGGAGCATGAGCTGCCGATCCATCGCGAACCGCCCTCTTTCGACCAGCAGTCGACCCAGGCTGAGATCTTCGAGACCGGCATCAAGGTCATCGACCTGATCGCCCCCTTTACACGCGGCGGTAAGACCGGTATCTTCGGCGGCGCGGGCGTGGGCAAGACGGTGGTCATTCAAGAGTTGATCCACAACGTGGCCGAATTCCACAGCGGCTATTCGGTCTTTGCCGGCGTGGGCGAACGCAGCCGCGAGGGCAACGACCTGATGCGCGAAATGCAAGAATCGGGCGTGATCGACTCGACAGTGATGGTCTTCGGCCAGATGAACGAGCCGCCCGGTGCGCGCCTGCGCGTGGGGCTGACCGGCGTGACCATGGCCGAGTACTTCCGCGATGAGGGCCGCGACGTGCTGCTCTTCATCGACAATATTTTCCGCTTCGTGCAGGCGGGTTCCGAGGTGTCGTCGCTGTTGGGCCGTCTGCCCAGCGCCGTGGGCTATGCGCCCACCCTGGGCACCGACATGGGCGCGCTGCAAGAGCGCATTACCTCGACGCGCCGCGGCTCGATCACCTCGATGCAGGCCGTCTATGTGCCCGCCGACGACTACACCGACCCGGCTCCGGCGACCACCTTTGCCCACCTGGACGCGACCATCACGCTGCAGCGTTCGCTGGCCGAGCAGGCGCTCTTCCCGGCGGTGGACCCGCTGGGTTCGACCAGCCGCATTCTCGACCCGCTGATTGTGGGCGAGGAGCACTACAACGTGGCGCGCCAGGTGCAGGCGACGCTGCAACGCTATCGCGATCTGCAGGACATCATCGCCATTCTGGGCGTGGAAGAGTTGAGCGAAGACGACAAGCTGACCGTGGCGCGGGCGCGCAAGATTCAGCGTTTCTTGACCCAGCCCATGTTCGTGGCCGAGCAGTTCACCGGCCGCGCCGGTAAGTTTGTCAAGATCGAGGACAACGTGCGCGGCTTCAAAGAGATCTTGGACGGCAAGCATGACGATCTGCCCGAAGCCGCCTTCTATATGACCGGCACGATTGAGGAAGCGGTGGAGAACGCGGAACGACTCCGCGCCGGAGGCTAAACTGCCATGCCCATCAAGGTCGAGATTGTAACGCCCCACCGGCTGCTGGCGAGCGAAGAGGTCGACATGGTCATCCTGCCCGGCATCGACGGGCAGATGGGCATCATGCGCGGCCATGCACCGCTGCTCTCCACGCTGGACATCGGCGAGATCGTCTTGCACAAGGGCAACGACGTCCAATATATCGCCGTGGGGGGCGGGGTGGTCGAAGTGCACCCCGACAAGGTGACCGTGCTGGCGGAGGTGGCCGAGCAGGCCGAGGAGATCGACATCGAGCGGGCCATGGCCGCGCGCGAGCGGGCGCGGCAGTCGTTGGAGGAGAACCCCCCGCGCGAGCGCAAACCGGTGATCGAAGCGGCCTACCGGCGCAGTACGCTGCGCTTGAAGGTGGCGCAGCGCCGCCGCCATCGCCCAGGGCCGAGTTTTGAGGAGGAACGCTAGGCGCAGCGCGCCGGCGTGGAGCATCGGCCATACGGAGAGGATGAAACCGGGTTCCCTGCGTCGGAACCCGGTTTTTGGTGGCGCCGCACACGATTTGTGGCGGCGCTGTATCTGTCTGGTATAGTGTATCTGTTTGATTCTATTTGAATTGTGATGATACAGCGCCAATTTGGCGCTGAGATCCCGGTGCGATACAGGGGCGGCGCGGCTGCGCCGACGCGCGAACGGCGAACCATGGGGCGGCATTGCCAGGACAATTAGAGCGCGATGTTCCAAAAACATATCGGAATTGATCTGGGCACAGTCAATGTGCTGGTGCATGTCAAAGGCCGCGGCATTGTGATGCACGAGCCTTCGGTGGTGGCGATCCGTCTGCGCGACAACAAGATGGTAGCGGTGGGCCATGAGGCCTATGACATGCTGGGCCGCACCCCGGAGAGCATCGAAGTGGCGCGCCCCATGCGCGACGGGGTGATCGCCGATTTTGTCGTGACCGAGGCCATGCTGCGTTATTTTATTGAGGCGATTGTCGGCAATATGAACCGGCTGATCCGCCCGGTCTTTAAGCCCAAGGTGATGATCAGCACGCCCAAGGGGGTGACCAGCGTCGAAGAGCGCGCCGTGCATGACGCGGCGATGCAAGCGGGCGCGGGCGCGGCCTATCTGATCCCGGAACCGCTGGCCGCGGCCTATGGCGCGGGGCTGCCGATCGGCACGCCGACCGGCAATATGGTGGTGGATATGGGCGGCGGCACGACCGAGGCGGCGGTGGCCTCGATGTATGACATTGTGGTGTGGAGCAGCGTGCGCGTGGGCGGCAACCGTTTTGACGAGGCGATTGTCAACTACATCCGCAAAAAGTATAACCTGCTGGTGGGCGAGCAGACGGCGGAGGAGATCAAAATCGGCATCGGCAGCGCGCTGCCCCTGGAGGAAGAACGCTCGATGGAGGTGCGCGGGCGCGACCAGGTGAACGGGCTGCCCAAGATCATGCAGATCACCAGCAGCGAGGTGACCGAGGCGATCCAGGAGCCGCTGCAGGCTGTGGTCAGCACAGTGCGCGCCACGTTGGAACGGAACTGGCCGCCGACATTATCGACCGCGGGATGGTGATGACGGGCGGCGGCTCGCAGCTCCGTAACATCGCGCAGCTGCTGACGCAAGAGACGGGCGTGCCCGCCTATGTGGCGGAAAACCCGATTGCGTGTGTGGCGTTGGGGGCGGGCCGCGCGCTGGAAAACTATGAAATCATGCGCCGCAGCCTGCCAATTGTGCCTTCTTAGGCGGTTGCGGCTACAATCACTGAAGCTGCCGCCTTGCAAGAAGACAAACCGCAGCGGGCGCGAAGGCCGCAAAGCAGAGAGAAAGACGAACGCCCAGGTGCGATTTTCCAAACGCACTTCGTGCCTATGTGCGGTTAGAAAAACGCGCCTACGGCCATACGCTTGCCATGCAGTCTGTCATGGCGGCTGGACTGTAAGAAATGAAATTTCAGTCAGCCGTGGGTTTGACTTACTTGGGAAACTTCATTACAATTTAATCTGGTCTTAAGGTTTGTGAGGTTTGGTGCTGCCCCTTTGGCTGATGACTTGTTCCTGCTATCTACGCTCCCAATTTACCCGAGGCTAATATCGTGACTCGTGAAGCTGTCGCGACAGCGCGCGCGCCTGCCGCAGTCGGCCCCTACTCGCAGGCCATCAAAACCGATGGTCTGGTTTTTGCGTCTGGCCAATTGGGGCTGGACCCACAGAGCGGCACGCTGCGGGCGGGGCTGGAAGAGCAGACCCAGCAGGCCCTGACCAATCTGGCCGCTGTCCTAGAGGCCGCAGGCACAGGGCTGCAAGACGTGGTGAAGACGACCATTTTTCTGGTCGACCTCAGCCAGTTTGGGGTGGTGAACCGCATCTATGCTACAGCGTTCAACGGCGTGCCCCCGGCACGCAGCACGGTGCAGGTCGCCGCGCTGCCTTTGGGCGGCTTGATCGAAATCGAGGCCATCGCCGTCGTGAGATAATTTCAACCGCGCATCCGGGGCGCTGATCAGGGGATCGACGCACCGACATCTTGCCACAGGAGGTCGGTGCGTTCTTGTCGAGGGTTGGTCTTGCCGCTCTAATCGTTGGGCGATTCTATTTTTCTTTTTCGGAGGGTGTTTTTTTTCTTATGAGCAACGGTCATGCAATACTCGAGGCAACCAGCAGTCCGGCGATGGTAGGCGGCGCGCCAGAGGCGGCGGAGGTGCATCCGATGGCGCTGCTGCTTGAGCAGATCGAACTCTCGCTCTTGGAACCGACATCGGGCGAAATTCGTACCGGCGTGATTGTGGACAAGCGCCCGCACGAACTTCTGATCGACATCGGCTACAAGTCCGAGGGGATCGTCAATGGGCGTGAGTTTGACCGGATCAGCGATTCGCTTGATGAACTGAACCTGGGCGACGAGGTGCCGGTCTATATCCTGCGCGAGGATCGAGACGGCAATTTGCTTCTGAGCATCAGCCGCGCCCAAGCCGAAAAGGACTGGGAGCGCGCTGAACAGTTGATGGCATCGCAGCATATCTTTGAAAGCCTTGTTGCGGCCTACAACCGGGGTGGCGTGATCGTCAAGATCGGCCAGGTGCGTGGCTTTGTGCCGGCCAGCCAACTGAGCGCCGACAGCCAGAGCCAGGGCGAAGACAACCCGGACAATGCCGACGACCGCTGGTCCAACTTGGTGGGCCAGAACCTGATGTTGAAGGTGATCGACATTGACCGCAAGCGTAACCGGCTCATTCTGTCGGAGCGGCTGGCCGTGCGCGAGTGGCGCCGCCAGCAAAAGGAACAACTGCTCGACACGCTCAAGGAGGGCGATGTCTACGATGGTGTGATCAGCAGCATCGCGGACTTCGGCGCCTTTGTGGACTTGGGCGGGGCCGACGGTCTGATCCACCTGAGCGAGCTGAGCTGGAACCGCGTCAACCACCCGAGCGAGGTGGTCGAGGTGGGCCAGAAGGTCAAGGTACAGATCCTCAGCGTAGACCAGGAGCGCCGCCGCATCGGGCTGAGCCTGCGCCGTCTGCAGCCGCAGCCGTGGGACGTGGTGGAGGAGACCTACGAGGTGGGGCAGATCGTGCGCGGGCGCATCACCAAACTGGTCAACTTCGGCGCGTTTGCCCGCCTGGAGCGCGATGGGATCGAAGGCTTGATCCATGTCAGCGAACTGACCGAGCGCCGCATCACCCACCCGAAGGAAGTGGTGTCCGAGGGCGAAGAGTACGACCTGCGCATCATTCGCATCGACACCGACAAGCGCCGCATGGGGCTGAGCCTCAAGCAGGCCCAGCCTGCTGGCGAGGACATGGAGGTGGACTGGCAGGTGGCTCCCAGCGACGGCGCCGATGCCAATGGGGCGGACGAACCCGCCGGCGAGCCGGTGGCGCAACCCGCCGACTAGGCGGCCGTTTTGCCGGACCGCAGCCTGACAAGAGAGAAGGGTCATGGCGCGAGGGGACACAACTGTGTCCCCTCGTCTGTTTTCTAAGGGTTTTCTAGACGCATTTTGGGGCGGATTTTGCGGGTGTGCCCCGGCGTTCGAAACTTTTTCTCGGCGTGGAACGTTTTTATTACAGGACTGCATCGCGCGATCGGCCTGACAAAACTGCGCCGCGTGGGCGGCATGAACCCCTGGGCGGGGCCTGGGCTGCGGCTTGGCGGCACTGGTGCGGCTGTTCCTGTCTACAGCCTGCCTGTGGAGCGGGCTGTGCGCCGTGAGGGCACGGCGGGACAAATCGACAGCGAATCGACAGCAGCCAGCCTGAGGCCTAATCATTTGGGCGGTTGACAAAGCCAACTGGCACTCGTTACAATAGGGTTGTACACGCTGAGGCAGCCTTGAGTTCGACTAAGTTTCCTCTCTTCCTCTGTACTGCCTCCGCCCCCAAAGAGGAACTTAAGTTACGGCATCCGGCGCGCTGCTTTGATAATGTAGGGCTGCCAGATGATTTGGTGAGTTTAGAGTTACTTCGGGGATGACTACAATGTCAGATAAACTTGACCGTTTTACAAAGCGCGCGCGGCGGGTCCTCACCTTGGCGCAGGAGGAAGCCCTGCGGCTGAACCATAACTATATTGGCACCGAACACCTGCTGCTGGGGCTGGTGCGCGAGGAAAATGGGGTGGCCGTCAAGGTCTTGCGCGAGCTAGGGGTCGACCCGGGCCAGGTGATCCGTGCCGTGGAGCGCACCGTGGGGCGCGGCGAGCGCCCGCCCTTCGGCAAGCCGACGTTGGCGCCGCGCACCAAGCGCGTCATCGAGCTGGCTGTGGACGAGGCGCGCCTCATGGGCCATCATTACATCGGCACCGAGCATCTCTTGTTGGGCCTGGTGCGCGAAGGCGAAGGCATCGCGGTCAACGTTTTGCGCGGGCTTGGCATCAACTTGGACCGTGTGCGCACGCAGACGGCGCGCAATATCCTGCAAACGCAGGCGCAGTCCAAGGAGAAGCAGAAGAAAGAGTCCAAGACGCCGCTGGTCGACCAGTTGGGCTATGACCTGACGGCGGCGGCGGAGGAGGGGAAACTCGACCCCGTGATTGGCCGCCAAAACGAGATCGAGCGCATGATCCAGATCCTCAGCCGGCGCACCAAGAATAACCCGGCCTTGATCGGCGAACCGGGCGTGGGCAAGACCGCCATCGTCGAAGGGCTGGCGCAGCGCATCATCGAGGGCAATGTGCCCGAACCGCTGTTGAACCGTCGCCTGCTCATGTTGGATGTGGGCAGCCTGGTCGCGGGCACGATGTACCGCGGCCAGTTCGAGGAACGGCTGAAGAAGGTGATCGAAGAGATCATTCAGTCGGGGTCGATCCTCTTTATCGACGAAGTGCATATGTTGGTGGGCGCGGGCGCAGCCGGCAGCAGCGTCGACGCCGCCAATATCCTGAAGCCCGCGCTCAGCCGCGGCGAACTCCAGGTGATCGGCGCCACAACCTTGGACGAGTATCGCAAGTACATCGAGAGCGATGCCGCCTTGGAGCGCCGCTTCCAGCCGATCTTGGTGGAAGAACCCTCCATCGAGGAGACGGTGCAGATCCTGCGCGGGGTCAAATCGCGCTATGAGGACCACCACAAGCTGTTGATCACCGAAGAGGCGATCCACGCCGCCGCCCAGTTGGCGGCGCGCTATGTGCCGGATCGCTTTATGCCCGACAAGGCGATTGACCTGATCGACGAGGCGGGCAGCCGCGTGCGTATGTACAAAGCGCCCTATGCGGCCAACCTGCGCGAAACCTTCATGAATCTCAAGAAGCTCCAGAAGATGAAGGAAGATGCGCTGGAGACCCAGCGCTTCGATGACGCCATCGACCTGCGCTATCGCGAAGTGGAGTTGGAGGCCAAACTCAACGAACTGCGCGAGGGGTGGAACGAGGCCGCCAACCAACCCAAGGTGACGCCAGAGGACATCGCCGAAGTCGTCTCGATGTGGACGGGCGTGCCGGTCAGCCGCATTGCCGGCGAG
>QEUY01000149.1 GCA_003577365.1 Chloroflexota bacterium
GCCATAGCCGTATAGCCCCGGGCGCGGCTCCCGTGGATAGTCCGCCAGCGTCCGGTGCAGATGCGCCAGCGCCGCGCCGATCTGCTCCAGGTGTCCCAAGGCCGGCGGCCAGACCGCGGCCCCTGCCAGCCGCGGGAACAGCGCATAGGCCATCCTCCCATGCCACCACAGGGTCTCGCCGCGGCGCGTGCGTTGCGCCACCGGCGCCTGAAAGGGCAGCGGTCGCGCCGCCAGCCACGCCAGCAGCCGGTGTTCATATAGGATCGTCTCGCCGCGGCTGTGCGTCTGATACTGCTTGAGCACATAGGACGCGCCGCCCGCATCCACCGCCCACACGCGGTTGTTGATCCCCGGCCCGTGCAGCGGCTCGACCGTGGGCGCAGCCCCTAGGTCATAGACCGCGGCGAGGGCGTCTGCCATCCCCATCAGGCGTGCTCACCCGCCCGCCGCCGGGCCGCGGCGAAACTGCGCCAGCAGCATCTCTACCCATGCGATGTTGGCGTCGCGCGTGCGCCCCGCTAAATGTGGCGTATGCACCACATTCTCGCGCCCCAACAGCGGATCGTCCAGCGGCAGCGGCTCCATATCAAACACATCGGCGGCCAGCGCCACCTCATCCGCCAGCACGCGCCGCCGCAGCGCGGCCATGTCACAGATGCCCGCCCGCGTCGCCAACACCACCAGACACCCCTTGGGCAGCGCGTCCATGTGCTGCGCCGTCACCAGCCCGCGCGTCTGCTCCGTCAGCGGCAGCATGGGCGCGAAGATCTCCGCATCCTGTACCAACTCCTCCAGCCGCCAGATGCGCCGCGCCCCGGCACGGTGAAAACTCGGTTCGGGCGCATAGGGGTCCCAGGCAGCCACCTCCGCGCCCAGGCTATGGGCAAAGCTCGCATACCGGCTCCCGATGTTCCCCGCGCCCGCGACCCGCACGCGCTTGCCCGCCAACGTGCCATGGGTAAAGCGCACGTCGTCGCTAAACTGTGCACCGCGTTGGCCCGGGCCGCGGTTGCGTGCCGCGCTATAGCGCCCCCAGACCTCGTGGCTCTCCAACATCGCCCGATACTGCTGCGGAATCCCGCGCAGGGCGCAGAGCGTCAACGCCAGCGCAAACTCCGCCACAGACTGCCCCCAAAAGCCCTCGCTCTGCTGGCGATATAGCTCGACGCCGCGCGCCGCCAGCCGGGCCTCCACCTCCGGCGTCAGCGCCGGACGGTAGGGGTCCAAAATCACCGCCTCGCGCACAGTCGGCAGCACGTCCAGACAGCTCGGCGTAACCGGCACGCCCAACACCGCCGCACGTGTCACCGCGCCAGTCTCACCCCCAGCGCCACCCTCAACACCGCTTGCGGCTTCCCCCAGGACTTCGCCCAGGGTGCGCCTGTCATCGCGCCGCAGCCGCACAAAGCGAGTCGGGCCTTCCGCCTGCCAGCGGCTGTGCCAATGATCGGCGGCAAAGGGCCAGGTCGCATCAAACTCAGCATGTACCACGATCAAACTGCTCATCCCTGCACCCCGCCATCCGGCACGTTGGCGCGCAGTTCGTTCAACCAGACCGTCGCCTCCGAATCGCTCGGCGCGCGCCAGTCGCCGCGCGGCGACAGGCTGCCGCCCGACCCCACCTTGGGGCCGTTTGGCACTGCCGACCGCTTGAACTGGCTGATCTGGAAGAAGCGGAATAGAAAAACCTCCAGCCAATGCTTGATCGTCGCCAGATCATATGCATGGCGTTTGGCTTCCGGCAGCAGCGGAGGCCATCTCCCCGCCGAGGCGTCGTGCCAGGCGCTGTAGCTGAGAAACGCGACCTTGCTGGGGCGAAAGCCAAAACGGGTAATATAGTAGAGATTGAAATCTTGCAGCTCATACGGGCCGATCTTGGCTTCGGTGCTCTGCGCCGGACGATCGTTTTCACCGTCCTCATGCGGAACTAGCTCCGGCGAAATCTCCGTCTCCAAAATCGAGCGCAGCGTCGCCGACACGTCATCGCCAAACTGCTCGGTCTGCGCTACCCACCGGATCAAATGCTGGATCAACGTCTTGGGCACCGAGGCGTTGACATTGTAATGCGACATATGGTCGCCCACGCCATAGGTTGCCCACCCTAGCGCCAGTTCACTCAGGTCGCCCGTCCCCAACACCAGCGCATTGTGGAAGTTCGCCAGCCGGAAGAGATGCGAGGTGCGCTCGCCCGCCTGCACGTTCTCAAACGTCACATCATAGACCGGCTGCCCCTCGGCAAAGGGGTGGCCGATGTCTTTGAGCATCTGCCGCGCCGAGGGCCGGATGTCGATCTCCGACGCGCTCACCCCCAGGCTGGACATCAGCCGGTGGGCGTTGCTCTTGGTCACGGTGCTGGTCGCAAACCCCGGCATGGTATAGGCCAGCACATTGCCGCGCGGCAGCCCCAGCCGATCCATCGTGCGCGCCGCCACGATCAGCGCCTGGGTCGAATCCAACCCGCCCGACACGCCGATCACAATGCGCTCGATCCCCGTGGCCCGCAGCCGCTTCATCAGCGCATGCACCTGAATGTTATAGGTCTCGTAACAGCGCTCGTCCAGCAGCGCCGGGTCGCTCGGCACATAGGGGAAACGGTTGACCGCAGCCAGCAGCGGCAGTTGGGCTTGCGGCACGTCAAACGTAAACGGCACACGCCGCAGCCCGCGCAGTTGCTCGCGATGATCGCCCACCGTGTCGATAAAACTCGTCTGCCGCATCCGATCCTGCGCCAGCCGTTCCAGGTCAATATCGGCCAAGATGACCTGCTCTTGCGCCGCAAAGCGCTCCGACTCCACGACCAGATGGCCGTCATCATAGATCAGCGCGTGCCCGTCCCAGGCCAAGTCCGTGGTGGATTCGCCAGGCCCCGCCGCCGAATAGAGATAGGCCGCAATACACTTGCCCGACTGCCCCGCACACAGCGCACGGCGATACTCCGCCTTGCCCACCGTGATGTTGCTGGCCGACAGATTGACCAGCACCGTCGCCCCGGCCAGCGCCGCCAGCGTGCTCGGCGGGATCGGCGTCCACACGTCTTCGCAGATTTCGGCGTGGAGTGCAAAATCCGGCACGTTGACCGCCTCAAAGATCAAGTCGTTGCCAAAGGGCACGCGCTGTCCCAAGAACTCCACTTCCCGCGCCACCGCATCGCGCGCCGCGCTGAACTGCCGCTTCTCATAGAACTCCCGATAGTTGGGCAGATAGCTCTTGGGGACGATCCCCAGCACCGCGCCCCGGTAGATCACCACCGCACAGTTAAACAGCTTCTGCTCAAAGCGCAGCGGCGCGCCCACCACCACCACCGGCGACATCCCCGTACCCGCCTCGACCACGCGCGCCACCCCCTGGCGTGTCGCATCCAGCAGCGCGTCCTGGTGAAACAGGTCGTCGTTCGAATAGGCCGAAATGCCCAGTTCCGGAAAGAGCACCACCGCCGCGCCCTGCGCCGAGGCGCGCTCGGCCAGACCCAGCGTGCGCTCCGTGTTATAGCCGGGGTCGGCGACCTTGAGCTGCGGCACACCCACCGCCACCCGCACAAAGCCATGCCGGTAAATCGAGTTAAACGGCAACATCCTACTGGCTGCTCCCCTCTGCCCCCACTGCCCTTTGGCACAGCCGCCAGAGGCGGCACTGCCTACTCACCACGCCCTATGTTCAGCGCAGCTTGCCGCGCGCTGCGACAGGCCACACCGTCTCGACTCGCCCGGCGCGCACACCATACAGCATATCATGCAGATAGACCGTCGCATCGCCATAGCCGACCACCATGTCAAAGGTGTCGCCGACCGCCAGCCGCTCGTCGGGACCCGGCAGCGTAATGATGCCATGTTCAGCCGACAGCGCCACGCTCGCCACCTCAAAATCCACCGGGCGTGGCGCGGGGAAACCGCGCGTCGCCGTCTTGAACCCGCAGTCGCAAATGATGCGATCCGGCGCGGGCCGGCTCGTCACGCGCGCACGCAGAAACAGCGCCGGCTCCAAATCCACGCCCCAGGCCTGATAGGACTGGTCGCAGAAGATCGCGCCGCCCGCCTGCACTTCGGTCACACCCGGAATATGCGCCGTCACGCGGTAGGTTCCGCTCCCCCCCGCGCTGACGATCTCGACCGGGATCCCCGCAGACCGGCATAGTTCGGCGCTGTCCAGCAACTGCCCAATGCTGGCCTCAATGCCGCGGCGCTTTTCCTCGACATCGTCAAACCCCAGATTGTGGCCTTCCCAGGTCATCACCCCGCGCAAGCGCACGCCCGGTGTTGCCTCAATCGTGCGCGCCAGCGTCAATACCGGCTCGCACGGCTGCACGCCCGCCCGGTGCATCCCCGTATCCACCTCGATCAGCAGCCCGACCTCCACCCCAATCGCCGCCGCCGCCGCGCCGATCTCGGCCACGTTGGCCGCGCTGTCCACCGCCGCCTTCACGTCGGCGTGGCGCTGGATGGCCGCCAGCCGCGCCGCCTTCTGCGGCCCGACCACCTGGTTGGCGACCAGAATATCGCGCATACCCGCCGCGGCCATCACCTCGGCTTCACCCAATTTGGCGCAGGTCACGCCCAAGGCCCCGGCTTGCATCAGTTTATGCACCAGGGCAGGCGTCTTGATCCCCTTGGTGTGCGGCCGCCAGCCCACGCCCGCCGCCGCCAGTTCGCCGGCGATGTGGGCGATGTTGCGCTCGACCTTCTCCAGGTCGACCCACAGCGCAGGCGTGTCTAGCTCCTCCTTGCGCAGCCCGATCTCGCTCATGATTCTCCCCTATCCAGCCGCCGTTTGGTGCTGTGGCTTATTCGAACCAAATTGGGTTGGTCCAGGCCCGCCCGCCGTGCGCGTCGCGCACCGTGATCCGGCAGTAGGGGCTGTTGAACTTCTCCAAGTCGAACTCGGCTTTCATCAGCCCGTGCCCTTCCACGGCCAGCGCCGCCGGCCCCTTCCCTGTGACGAAAATCCACTCCGCCGGCGAACAGCGCACCACGGCGCGGCGCCCCGGTTCCACCTGCACGTCATGGATCTGCGGCCCGCTGCTGGAGTAGAAATGCCCGGCCTTGAGTGCGGCCAAGATCGCATCCGGCTCCAGCCGCTCGCTTTTGACCCAAACCCAGCCGCGGCCAAAATCATGCCGGTTACGCTGGTGATGAAAATCATCCGCCGCGCAAACCCGATAACGATGCCCGCGCCCCAGCATGATGTCGGCGATGTGCCAGCTATCGGCGCGGTCGTTGTGGTCGATCGCCACCCCGTTATAGACCTCGATGGCGTCGACCGGCCCCAGCGCCTCTAGGTCTCGCTCGGTCAGCGAATACCACTGTGGATGCGCCGCGGCCACAAACGCCCCCGCGGCCAGCGCCCGCGCCGCCAACTCCGGCCCCGTCTCGCCCTCGGCGGGGACGGCAAAGTCCAGCGGCAGCCCCACGGCCAGGATATGCCACATCCCGCCCAGCTCGGTCTGCCCCGCATGCAGTTCCGCGCCGATCAACGTCGTAAACCACTCGCTGCGGAAGGGGCGCGTATCGACGATCGGGTAATCGTAGCGTTCCAGAAAGTGGTCGGTCAGCGCAAAAAAGTCGTAGCCGTTGACCGCATAGCGCCGCGCCACCTCCTCTGGGGCCAACCCGCCGTCGGAGCGCGTCGAATGGGTGTGCAGGTTGCCGCGCCAAAAACGGCCCGGCAGGGCAAAGGGCAGTTGATTCATGCATCCATTCCTTGCTGGCTCAGGCGATGCGGCGCAGGCTTGTCTGCGCCGCATCCAGGTTCGAAAGCTGCAAAATCGATCACCGGCGGGCGTTGCGCCATCACTTGGCGAGCGCCACGCCGAGCAGCCGCAGCCAGTTCCCGTGCATCATGGCGCGGATATCCGCATCCGCATAGCCGCGCCCACTCAGGAGGCCGGTCAAATGCTGTAGGTCGGCGATCGTATCCAGATCCACCGGCGACTGCTCACGGCCATAGCCGCCGTCCAGGTCGGTCCCGATGCCGACATGCCGGCAGTTGCCCGCCAACTGGCACATATGGTCGATGTGATCCACCACCTTTGCCAGCGGCACCTGTTCGTTCGTCGACTGGCCGACCACCCAGCCGGGCAGCAGCATCCAGGCATCCAACGCCACGCCGACCACGCCGTCGCGCTCGAAGATCGCCTGCAGCTGCGCGTCGCTAAACTGGCGTTGATGGGGAACCAGGGCGCGGCAGTTGTTATGGCTGGCCAGGACCGGGCCGTGATAGTGTTCCAGCGCCTGCCAGAAAGACTGGTCCGAGCAGTGGGTTAAGTCCAGCAGCACCCCCAACCGCTCCATCTCCTGCAGCAGCCGCACGCCGATCTCCGTCAAGCCCAGTTCGGTCGCCGTCCCCCCGGCATAGCGGCCCGTGCCGTAGTGGGTTGGCCCCAGCAGCCGCAGCCCCGCCGCCTTCCACTCGCCCAACTGCTCCGGCCACAGGATCGGGTCGGCCCCCTCCATGCTGATCACAAACCCCAGCGGCGGCGTCTCTTCGGTCAACTCGGTGTGAGCAGCATCCCAGGCCTGCCATTCGGCCACATGCGCCTCCAGCGCCGCCGTGTCGGTCAGAATACGCACATGCCCCTGCTGCTCCAGCGCCCGGTAATAGGCAAGCTGTCCATGCGCCATGCCATAGGCCTGGGCCTCGGTCGCATAGTCGATATGCGGGGCGGGCTTGCCCGTGGCGCGCGCGATCAGCGTCGCCACCGACAGAAAAATACGCCCGCGGCGCATCTCCGGGTAAGCCACCGTCCCCTGCGCCCGGCCCTTGCCCGGCACAGTCTGCTCCATCGTCCGGATCGTGTAGACCGAGCGCAGCAGGTCGCGATTCCACTGGAGCGCGTTCATCGACAGATCCAAATGCGCGTCCACAATCAGCATCGCCGTTTACTCCTTTTGGTTGAGGGTTGCAGAGGGGAGAGGGCCCGGCCCGGCGTGCGCCACATCACCGTCCGGCGAACCAATGGATAATGCTGCGTCCTGTGATCAGCTCCATCCCAGTGATAAACAGCATCGTGTAGATCAGCACGTTGAACCAGCGATCCGAAAACCGCTTGTTCAAAAAGACGCCCAAGGTGACGCCCACATAGGCCAGCGGGGCCAGCACCAAGATCGTCGTCAGGTTGCCCACGCGCAGCAGCCCCAAAAACGCATAGGGGATCAGCTTCACCAGGTTCAGCGTGAAGAAAAAGATGACATTGGTTCCCACAAAGATATGGCGGGGCAGCTTTTGCGGCAGCAGATACATCGTCGCCGGCGGGCCGCCGGCGTGCGCCAACGTCGAGGTGAACCCCGCCGCCGCGCCCAGCGCCACACCCGCGCTGTCGGGCGGATGCGCCTCGGCCAATTTGCCTAAGATCAGCGTGCGAAAGGCCTGATACGCCACAAACACCAGCGAGATCACGCCCAGCCCCACCTTGAGGATACGCTCGTTGTCGCTGAAGAAGCCAAAAAAGGCCGCGCCCAGCGCAATCCCCACCAGCGCGCCGGGCAGCATCGTGCGCAGGCTGCGCCGATCCCAAACCCCCCAATAGTGCCGCAGCGAAAAGATATCCGCCACGATCAACAGGGGCAGCAGGATCGCAGCGGCATCCGCCACCGGGATGGTCAGCGCCATCAACGGGGTGGCGATGGCGCCCACCCCGCCGCCAAACCCCGCCTTCGAGACCCCAATCAAAATGATCGCCAGGACTGCCGTCACCCAAAAGAGCGTAGGATAGTCGGGTAGACTCACAGACAGACTTTCTAAGTGGCAGGCTTTGCTGCGATAGCTGGGCGATGAAAACGGACGGCTGAGGCCAAGGACGGGCCGCGCCATCAGACTACCAGCGTTATTGTAGCGTTATTGTAGTCCCCCACGGCGTCCTGCGACAAAACCGCGCGGCTAGGCCTTCACGGCCGCCAACACCCCTTGCAGCACATCCATCCCCCGCTGCACGAGGTCCAGATTCGCTTGCGACCCCATATGGCCGACGCGGAAGACCTTGTCCGCCAACGGCCCATAGCTCCCCCCCACCACCATCCCCTGAGCGCGCAGCGCACGGTCCAGGTCACGCCACGCCCAGCCCTCCGGGACCAGAGCCGCGGTCACCGTCGGCGACGCGATCCCCTCGCGCTTGGGCAGCAGCGCCACCCCCATCTCGCCCAGCCGCCTGCGGCAGAGCGCCGCCGCCGCCTCATGCCGCGCATAGGCCTGCTCCAACCCCTCGGCCAGCAGCCCATCAATCGCTACACGAAGACCAGCCATCGCCTGCCAGTTGTGCGTATAGGGCATGTAGCGCGCCTCGATCGCCGTGCGCCACGGCTTCAGCGCATCATACCCCGCGTACCCCGTCTCGTCGATCGCTTCCCAGCCGCGCGGGCTGATGCTCACCATCGATAGATCCGGCATCAGGCTCAAGACCTTTTGGCTGCCCAGCAGCCCCAGGTCGATCTGCCACTCATCCACCAACACCGGCGTACCGCCCGCGCTCGCCACAAAATCGACATAGAAGAGCGCACCCACCTCGCGGCAGATCGCACCCAGTTCGGCCAGCGGGTTGAGCGTGCCGCTCGGCGTCTCGCAGTGTACCGCCGTCACCAGCCGCGGCCGGAAGCGCCGCGCCGCCGCCCGCACCTGCTCCGCATCCGCCACATCGTCGTAGCCAAACCCGACCGTCTCCACCTCCGCGCCGAGCGCCTGCGCCATCTCGCCGATGCCATAGCCGAAGACGCCGGTCGCCACCGCCAGCACACGGTCGCCGGGGCGGATCACGCTCTTAAGCGCGGCCCACAGCGCCAACATGCCTTCGCCGCTCAAGATTACGATATCGTTGCGCGTCGCCAATATCTGCTGCAGCCCCTGCTCGCACTGCTGGTACAATGCGAAAAACTCCTCTTCCAGATCGCTGCTGCCGTAATCCGTCTGATAGGCCGCGCGCACCGCTGCCGGGATCGCGACCGGGCCGGGCACAAGGGGAATCGGATAAGTCTCCATTGCTCGCTTCCTTGACAATCGTGGGGGTTCCAATGACAATCTGAAGGATTCTCGACCGCACGCGGTCCCATGCAAGACACCTATGCGAGACACCCTGCCAGACGCCGAGAAGCCATGGACGACACCATTGTAACTGCGCTCCACTCCACGACCAAACTCTTTCTCTCCGGCCCCTTTGGCAGCGGCAAGACCACGCTCGCCCTCGAACGCATCCGCTGGCTGCTG
>QEUY01000150.1 GCA_003577365.1 Chloroflexota bacterium
GGCAGCACTTCGCGCGGGAAATAGACCTTTTTGACCAGGTTACCGTGGGCGACGACGCTGGTGAGGCTGCCGGTGATGGCGGCGGCGAAGTAGTTCCAGGGCAAGAGGCCGCACAACAAAAAGATGGGATAGTTGTCCATCTGCCGGTTGGGCCAGAGCACACCAAAGACCACGGTGAAGACGAGCATCATCGCCAGCGGGCTGAGCAAGCTCCAGACAAAACCCAAGACGCTGTTTTTATAGCGGGCCTTGATGTCGCTGACGACCAGGTTGCGAACAAGTTCGCGATAGCGCAGCAGCTCTTGGAAACGGGCGATCAGGTTGGCCCGCGGCGGGCGGCTGCCGGTCGTGCGGCGCGGCGCAGAGGCAAGGTTCAAGGATGGTTCAGTTCCTGGCCGCATGGCGCGGCGGGTCGCAGATCAAGACGGCGGCGCGGGCGGGTCGGTCCCGGCCCATGCCGCCTTGAGCATACCAAAGTTGCTAGGGGTTGTAAAGATTTCGGCCCCAGGGCCACGCTCAGCGCAGGTTGAGCGGCGAGAAGAGCAGGGGAACCTGCACGCGATGTTTGGCAAAGCGCACCATCGTCGACAGGCTGTTGTTGTCTTCGTCGGTCTCGCCCACCTGTTTGCCGGGGTCAACCACGACAAAGATGGTGTAATTTCCCGGCGCGACGTTGGGCCATTCGAGGCGGACAGTCTGCTGTTCCCCACAGCCCGCCAGGGTGATCGGCTGCGGGTCGCCGATCGGCTTGCCCCCGGCTGCCGGGTTGCCTCTGTAGAAGCGCACTTCCACCGGCTGAGGATTGGCGAGATTGCCGCTGTTGGCGATCACCGCCTCGAGCGTCACCGTCGTCGCCCCCTGGCTGATCAAAGGCGGCGTGCCCACCTGGCTGAGGCGCAGCGGATAGAAGTCGATCTCTTCCTGCAGGCGATTGGTGTAATCGGCAAAATTGTTGCCATAGACGGTGCGGCTGGAGTTGGCGGGCAGCGCATTGTCAAAGAGATAGCCGTTGTGATCGACCTTGTCCTCCACGCTGTACCAAGAGAAACGCTGCACCAAGCGGTTGCCGTCGCCCGGATAGCCAATCTCCGGGTCGGTGGTGTTGAGCAGAAAGTCGAACGAGGCGTCCATAAAGGCGTTGACGCGCGCCGCGTCAAAGTCGGGGCTGAAGAGGCCTTGGGGCATCAAGATGCCAAATTCGGAGAGGAAGACCGGCGTGTTGCGATAGCCGCGCTCGGCCATCCATTGGCGGAAGGCGACGACCTGCTGTTTGAAGAGTTCGATATCGTCGTTGTCCTGTACGTCGATGCGCAGCCCATCGGCGATCTCGTCCAGCCCAGGCGGAATGTCCGCGCCCCAGCAGATCGAATTGACATAGTCGGGCCGGTCTGGATAGAGCTTGCTGTAGTAGGCGCAGTTGGCCTCGTTGAGAATGAAGTTGTGAAACGACCAGACATCGACCGGCATGCGCGTGAGATACTGCTCGTAGTAGGCTTCCAAGACCAGGTCCAGATATTGCAGCCGCACAGGCGTGGGCTGGACAATCGTCCCCGCCACGATCTTGGCCGTGGGGTCTTGGCGCTTGATCCGCAGGTAGAGGTCATGATAGGCGCGGGCGTAGACCTGCGGCTCAATGTCGTCTTGATACTGCTTGCGGTCTGGCTCATTGCCGATAAACCAATAGGTTCCGGGGTGGGCGTCGATCACCGCGGCCAAGTCGGCATCGGTGACGGGGGTGCGGCTGGGAGAGAGTGAATAGCTGTAGCTGTCGCCGATCTGCTCCAGCCGGATCATGGGGTAGTAGTCGATCCCGCTGGGGGGATTGTCGTTGGCGGTTGCCCCATAGTCTACATACCAACTGATGCGCAACGGCTGCACCGGGTAGGATTTGATCGCGCCGTTGACGCCGAAGCGGCAGAGCGGTGCGACGCCGCTGCGCAGCACAGGCAGAAATGTTCCGGCGCTGGGGGGCGCGATGGCAGGGCTTGCCGGCACAGCCGCCTGCAGCGCGGCGGGGCCGCTGCCCCAGCCCAGAGTGATGACCACAGACGCCAGCCAAACCCAGCGCCAGACTGTATACCACTGCTTCAAGATGATTTCCCTATCTCTACTCAGTATCCTTACAGCTTGGGCGCAGCGCGGGGCTGTCAGTGTTATCCCCGCGTCACGTTGGCCCAGCCATGTCAGTGCATGCCCAAGCCGCTTGCCGGATCTGTCTTGTCTAGTCCATGACGATATAGAGCGGGCTGCTGCCGACCGGCAGGGTGATCTTGCCGTCTTGCGCCCCGTCGTTGTCATTGGCATCGCCGTCGCGCACTACGGCCTGCAAGGTGTCTTCCTTGCTGTAGATGGTCGCTACGCTGCCTGCCACGCTCAGGGGGCGGGTCTCGCTGCTTTCCACCGGGTTGATCCAGGCCACATATAGGCGTTTGCCGGTGTAAGCTTCGGCAAACTGGTAGACTTCCAGGTTGGCGTCCTGGGTTTCGGCCACGCTGAGTGCGGCGACAAACTGGGCGCGCGCGATGCGGTTGACCGCCGTCTGATAGACCTGATAGGCCGGTTTAGCGACCGGCGGTGCGCTGTCGGTCACCAGCCCGTTGGCGAATTGGTATCCCGATTCGGTCAACCCGTCATGCAGCATCCACCAGATAGAAAACCGCAGGTTATAGGCGATACTCTGGGCGAAGAAGCGCACGACATAGCGGCTCTGTTCCTCTTCAGAACTGGGGTTTTGCTTGGGAGCGTTGCTGTGCCAGCCGGTCTCGGTGAGTATCAGCGGCTTGTCGAGCGCGTGGTCGGCCAGCTTTTGGCGAATGGCCGCGATCTTTTCGGGCAGACCCGTGCCCTGGGTCTGCGTCCAGTCCATACGGAAGGCGGGATAATAGTGGAAGTTCATCACGTCGAAGAAACTGCCGCCGCCCGCCGTCAACACGTCGTCCAAAAATGAACGGATAAATACACCGCCGGGCGCGTCGGCAAAGGCATCATAGGCAATGCCGCCCATGACAACCTGGGCATTGGGGTTCGCCGTATGGATCGGTTGATAGACGGCCTTGAGCATGGCGGCATATTGGCTGCCATAGTTGCCCCAGCCATTCCCTTCAGTGGGGTTCGCGCCAAAGTCCGGCTCGTTATAGAACTCCCAGTAGTTGACGACGATGCCGCCGGGCGCGTCGGCGTTGCCGTCGCCGTCATAGCGCTCGACCAGCGTCTGCACAAACTTGACGAAGTTGCCCATCTGCGCCTGCTTGATCGGGCCGCGCGGCGAGCCGTCGATGGCTTGCGCCCAGGCAGGGGCCATGTCGATCGTGGCAATGATATTGGCGCAGCCGGTGTTGTACACGTTCAGCAGCGCGTCAATTTGCCCCCAGTTATACTGCTTGGCGTTGTCGGGCTGGATCGCCGACCAGTAGACAGGCACGCGCACCCAAGACGCGCCGCTGTTCTGGAAAAAGGGGAAATAGGGCGAATTCTTGTTCATCGGCGAATAGACCTGCATGCCAAAGACGCTCGGCGTGCGCTGGTCTAGACAGCCATTCTTCGCCGTAAAGGGGACGAAGCCTTTGCTCTGCGCCGGGGCCGCCGTGGCCGCCGCCGGAAGCGCCAGCAAGGCGACCAAGACGGCCAGCATCAGGCCACGCAGTAAACGCAACCGCAATTGAGATACTTTGATCATAGGTAAGTTTTCCTAAACGAACGAACTACACAAACCGTACCGAACTGTACTGTCTATATCCTCGACCTGTTTGTCCTGCTTACGCCGGATACTGACCCGGCGTACCCCCATGCAATATCCATGATCTATGACACTGATGACTTGCCAATCACAGGAAAGTAACGCGGGATTGGAACCACGGTTTCATAGATGACATTGCGCTCCATGTCGGCGATCCAGATATGCTGTTCGCCGTCCACGACGACTCCCCAGGGCCGGCCCGGCTCGCCGATCGCCAGCGGCAGGGTCTCGCGCCGGTCGAGGCGGAAACCGGTCGTCACCAGACGGCCCACCGCCGCAAGGTTGCTTTCGGCAAACCAGACCTCGCGCCCTTCCGGCGTGTTGAAGGTCGTGATGCCGGTGGGGGCGCTGTCGGGTGCGCTGGCGCTGAACCAGGCCCATTGGCTCACCGTGCCCGGCGCATAGCGCCCAACCGCGCCGCTGCCCCTGGCCGTGACCCAGGGCCGGCCTGCGTCGTCAAGCGCCAGCCCGGTAGGGGCCTGCTCGCCGGTGGGGACGACAAAGAATTGACCGGTGATCGGGTTGAAGTTGCCCACGGCGTTGCTTTCGGGCAGCGTAAACCAGATGTTGCGCGCGTTCTGGACGCGCAGCTGTTCGACATAGGGCGCATTGAACAGCCCTGCCGGGAAGGCATAGCGGGTAAAGACGCCGCTTGCCGGGTCGAACTTGCCGAGCGCGCCGGTGTTTTCGGCAAACCAGACCTGCCCATCGGCGGCGATGCCGATGCCGGTGGGCCGGCTGGCGGGCGTCGGAATGGGGTAGACCTGGACGTCACGCGTGGCGATGTCGATGCGCCCGATCTGGCCTGCGCCGCGCAGCGTGAACCAAACCGCCCCGCCCCGCACGTCCAAGTCATATGGCTCGCTGCCGCGCCCCATGCCAAAGTAGTCCACGCGATAGCGCACCACCGGGTCGCCGGGCGGCGAGACGCGCACGATCGCGCCGACCACACCTTCGCCGACGACGCCGTTGGGGTCGACATCGGAGGCCGTAAACCAGACCACACCCGGCGCTTCGACGGCCAGGTTGCGCGGGCCGTTGGGCACGGCGTATTCGGTGTAGGCCCCGCGCTGAATGGCAGTCGCTTCGGCGTGCGCCGTGGGCACGGCTACGCCAAACTGACCGGCGATCAACGCCAGTGTCCAGAGGCCGGCTAGCCACTGCCGGGTGCGGCGGCTGGCGGCGCGTGCCGGCAGGGTAAACAAACGCGAGGAGTGTAAGGACATGATCTTCATCTCCCAAGAACTGACGCGCATCGAGCGCGGGCCGGGCGCAGCAGCGCCTCAGCGCGGCGCGGGCATGGACGTGGACAGCGAACGTCCGGCGGCACGCGCCAGCAATTCTCCATAGGCTGCGACAATCGTCTGCCCCGCTTGGTCCCAGCCAAAGTGCTGGAGCGCACGCCGGCGCAGACGCAGCCCCAATTCGCGCACGGCCTGCGCGTTCTCGCCGGTTGGGAACAGGGCTGCGGTCAACTGCTGGGCCAGGCTGTCCACGTCGCCGCGCACAGCCAGCAGCCCGTCGAGGCCCAGATATTCGCGCGCCACCGGCGTATCAAAGGCCACGGTGGGCAGCGCCACCGCCATATAGTTCAACAATTTGCCCGCGCCTTCGGTCAGGCTCAACTTGGGTGCGACGGCCACATCCCCCAATGCCAAATAGCGCGGCGCCTCTTGATAGGGCACGCGCCCGGTAAAGGTGACGGCATGCTGGATGCCCAGGGCCTGGGCTTGGCCGGCATAGAGCTGGACGCCCGGAAAACCCATGAGCAACAGAGATACGTCGGGGTGATGGGCCAAGATACGCTGCATGGCCTGGAGCAGCAGCCCGGTGCCTTGATATTCGGCCAGCAGCCCCAGATAGACGATCAGCTTACGTCCCTCCGCAATGCCCAGTTGAGCGCGCAGCGCGGCCAGCTCTTGCGGCGCATAGCCGGCTGCCGGGCGGAAGCTGTCGCCGTTGACGCAGTCGGGCAGGACGCGCACATGCGCCGGCGGGCAGCCAAACTGCTCGACCAAGATGCGCTCGGCGTGGGCAGAACTGGTAAAGACGACGGGCGGCGTGCGGTCGATCCACCGTTCCAGCCGGCGCAGCGGCGGATAGAAGAGGCTCTCGCGGCGCAGGAAGTGGTGGTCGATCATCTCCTCGGTCAAGCTGCCCTGGAAGTCGAAGACCACCGGGATGCGAAACAGCTTGCCCAAGACCAGCCCGATCAGCGCGCCTTCATGCAGATGGGCATGGATGACGTCAAAGCGCTGCCGCGCCAGCAGGCCGAGCGTCTTCACCCCCAACAGCGCATCCAGCCCGATCTTGTGGCGGCTGGAGCCGACCTCATAGTCGCCGCGCCAAGGGACGGGCAGCGTGCGCCGGATATCCAGCCCCGGCACATCATTGCCGTTGTGGTAGGTGACGATGGTGACCTGGTGGCCCAGCTTCTGCAGGGTGCGCGCCTCTTCCAGAATCCGCACATGGCAGCCGTAATCGGCGAAGAAGCTGGTCGGCGCGATCATCAGGACCCGATAACGCGGCGCCGGCGGCTGGGGAAGAGAGATGGCTGATGTGGGTCGGCTGGCTGTGGGTCGGCGCGGTGGTTGTGTCAAGGGCATAAAGGCTGGGATCTGCGGTGGCTCGCAGTGTCTGACCCCTCCTGGCAGACAGGCTCTTGGCTCGCAGCCACAATCGCCAATTATACTGGAGCCGATCTGAGCGCGCAAATCTGCCACGTTATGCGCCCCCGCGCGGGATCGGCTGCGCGGTGCGCAGCAGCCCGACCAGCACACCCGCCGCTTGGGCAAGCAGCGCGGCCCAGGCCGCCCCGACCGCGCCGCCCAGCCAGACGCCAGGGGGGAGAAGGAGCGCCATTGCCGCCACATGCGCGGCGGTCAGGCGCAGCGCGGCGTGCGGGCGTTGCTGCACCAGAAAATGGGTGATGAGCGCGCTTTCGACAAAAAAGAGCGGCATCACCCAGAGCAGGATACGCAGCACGCCGTAGAGCAGCGCCAGCAGCGGCGCGGCCAGCACCGCGCCCACCGCCGCCGCCCCGCCACAGGCCGGCAGCCCATAGCGCAAGCTCAGCCCAAGCCACCGGCGATAGCGTGCCGGAGCCTGGGCAGACAGACGGCTGAGCGTGGGATAGAGCGCACGCCAGACGCTCTGGATGATCTTCACGGCCACGCGCACCAGGTTATAGGCCGCGCTGTACAGCCCGGCGGTGGTCGCGCCGCCCACCAGCCCCACCAGCACCATATCCAGCCGCTGGAGCAGAACATCGGCCAGCGCCAGCCCCAAGAAGGGCCGCGCCTGGCGCGCCAGCACCGAGACGACTTGAGCCAACGCCACCACCGCGGCCAGATGCACGACCGTGCCGTGGAGCCAAAGCACGCCGATGCTCGCCAGCGCAGTGAGCAGGTTGATCGCGGCCTCGACGCCCAGCAGCAACTCCATCCGTTCTGCCGCTTGAAAGAGCGTCTCGCAGGCCGACAGCGCGGCGTACAACGGCCATGAGGCCGCGATCCACCAGAGCGCCGGGCGCAGGGGCGAGCCTGTGGGCAGCAGCGCGGTCAGCGCCACCAGCCCCGCCGCGGTGATCAGCGCCGCCGCCCCCTGGACGATCAGGGCCTGGCGCAGCCGGGCGCGGCGCAGGTCGGGCCGCCGCGCCAGATCGCGCACCAAGAGCAGCGGCAGCCCCAGTTCGCTCAACACCTGGCCGATGTTGAGCACGGCCATGAGCAGCGTATAGTGGCCGAGAGCCTCTAGCCCCAGCCGGCGGGCGACCGCGATCTGCAGCAGAAAGCTGACGGCGATGCGCCAGAGGTTGGAGCCGGTCAGCGCGCCGGCGTTGAGCAGCGTGCGGCGGCCGCGGGGGGGCGGGAGCGGGAAAGGGGCAGGGGTCACGGGGCGGCCCGGCGCGGCTTGGGGCAGGTCAACGCGGGGGGCGGCCCGTCAGCAGAAAGCGGGCCAGCCGCCGCGGCTGGTAGAGCCGGTGACGCCACACGACCCAGGCCAGCGCCAGCAGCCCACCCAGTTCCCAGCCCCACAGTTCGGACCGGCGTGTGAAGGCGTGCCAGTAGGCGCGGCCCATCTCTTCTTGCTCGGAGCCTTGTTTGCGCCAGACATGAAAACGCAGCCCGCGCCAGGGCCAATAGAAGGTGTCGGGATAGAACCAGATGCGGTCGAGCAGGGCATGGCCGAGAAAGGCCGCGCCATAGACCCAGCCGCGCGGAAAGCGGCGCACTGTCCAGGCGGCCACGGCGAGATAGGCCAGCAGGGTATGGGCGAAGAGGACGGCGGCGCGGTGTTTGCGATAGAAATAGGCCCAGGCCAGCGGCTTGTCGACCAAGTCCGACCCCATGGCCGCGGCGGCGACCAGCCGGTAGTCGGCATCCGGTGCAACCTGGAGCGTGTCTTGGGCCAAGCTGAGGGTGAGCCAAGTATAGGCAACGTGCGATTGCGGCAGCATGGGCGTGTCGCGGGCTAGGCCCCGCGCTCCTCGCGTACATAGGGCAGCCCCAACGCCGCCGGCGCGCCGACGCGGCGGCGCATCGCTTCGCGCGAACCGATCACCAAGACGATGATGGTGAACAGATAGGGCAGCATATTGGTGAAATAGCCCCAGGCCGGGTTCTGTAGAAAGATCGCCAGGTTTTGCAGGTCCAGCGGCAGACGGCGGATCGCGCCAAAGAGATAGGAACCCACCGCGGCCTTTACGGGGTCCCACCCGGCAAAGATCACCAGCCCCACGGCGATCCAGCCCTGGCCCGCGGTCATGCCTTCGATCCAGAGCGGGCTGATCGCCAGGCTGAGCGCGGCGCCGCCGATACCCGCCAAGATGCCGCCGAGGATGACATAGGCATAGCGTAGGGTAAAGACGTCGATGCCCTGCACATCCGCCGCCACCGGATACTCGCCGATGGCGCGCAGTTCTAGGCCGGGGCGCGTGCGATAGATATAGAACCAGGCGAGCGGGATGAGCAGAAAGCCCAGGTAGATGATCACGTTATGTTGAAAGAAGATCGGCCCCAAGATGGGCAGGTCGGCCAGGAAGGGGATGGGGTAGCTAGGCAGGCGCGGGGCCTGTTTGACTTCGACCAGCGGCGCGCCCAGAACGGCGCTCAACCCTGTACCGACAAAGGTCAGCGCCAGCCCGCTGACCACCTGGTCGGCGCGCAGGGTGACGGTGACAAAGGCATGGAGCAGCGCCAGCAACCCGCCCACGCCCGCCGCAGCCAACAGCCCCAACCAAGGGTTGCCGGTGGCGTGGGCCGTGCCATAGGCGGTCATCGCGCCCATCAGCATCATGCCCTCGACGCCCAGGTTGAGCACCCCGGCGCGCTCGGCAAAGACCTCGCCGATCGAGGCAAAGAGGATGGCCGTGCCATAGCGAATCCCAGAGGCGAGCAGGTTGACGATCAGGATCAAGTCCATGGAAGACTTTGCGACCTTTGCGACTTTGCGGTTAACTTCTGACCCGCACCCGGTAGTGCAGCAGCATATCGCCGGCGACGACCACAAAGAGGATGACCCCCTGCAGCAGTTGGTCGATGCCCGCGGGCTGGATGGCATCGCCGCCCACCAGCAGCCCGGCAAAGAGATAGGCGACCAGCACAATCGCCAGCGGGTTGAGCTTGGCCAGCCAGGCGACGATGATGGCGGTGAAGCCATAGCCGGGCGAGAAGCGTTCCTGTAGCCGGTGCACCACGCCGGAGACCTCGCTCATTCCGGCCAGACCAGCCAGCCCGCCGCTGAGCGCCATGACCAGGATGATGTTGCGCGCCAGGTTGATCCCGGCGTAGCGCGCCGCGCGCGGGTTGTCGCCCACGACCGTGACCTCAAAGCCCCAGCGCGTGCGCCGCCAGACAAACCAGAGCGTCACCGCCAGGATCAGCGCCA
Organism: Chloroflexota bacterium; assembly: GCA_003577365.1. Taxonomy (GTDB): domain Bacteria; phylum Chloroflexota; class Anaerolineae; order Caldilineales; family Caldilineaceae; genus QEUY01. Next base: position 9,626 of record QEUY01000150.1, read on the forward strand.
GAAAGATGCCGAAGTGCGCCGTCAGCCCGCGCAAGGCGGGCACGGTGTCGGCGTAGTCGGTCAGCCGTGGCATCCACGCCGAGCGCGGGTACTGCGGCGTCAGCCCAAAGCCGCGCTCGCTCCACGGCCCATAGATAAAATAGTTGTTCCAGAGGATGGCGACATAGTTCAACATCAGCGTGGTGATGATCTCGTTGACGTTAAGCTTGGCCTTGAGAATGCCGGGGATGACCCCCCAGAGCGCGCCGCCAATAAAGCCGGCCACGGCCATGGCCGCCAGCATCAGGACCTTGGGTGTGTCGGGCGAGAGCCAGAAGAGCGCCACGCCGGTCGCCATAAACGCGCCCAGGAAAAGCTGCCCCTCCGCGCCGATATTCCAGAGACGCATGCGGAAGGCCACCGAGACCCCCAGCCCGGCCAGGATCAGCGGCGTGGCCTTGATCGTCGTGTCTGACCAGGCATAGGCCGAGCCAAAGGCCAGTTTAGCCATGGTGCGGTAGACCAGCCAGGGGTTGGCCCCGGTCATGCGCAGCAGCAGCGCGCCCACCAACAGCGCCGCGCCCACCAAGAGCAAGGGGGAGAGGATCGCCAGCCAGAGCGGCTGATGGGGGCGGCGCTCGATGCGGATGCGGCGCAAGGCGGGCGCGGGTGTCGCAGTGCTGGTCATGCGCCGGCCCCGGCCATCATCAGGCCGATCTCCTCCAGGCTGGCGCTGCCCGCGTCGACTTCGCCCATGATGCGCCCTTCAAAGAGCACGGCGATGCGGTCGGCCAGCGCAAAGATCTCGTCCAGGTCTTCGGAGATAAGCAGAATGGCCGCACCCTGGTTGCGCTCGTCGATCAGGATGCGGCGCACATTTTCGGTGGCGCCCACGTCCAACCCGCGCGTGGGATAGGCGGCGACGATCAGCAGCGGCTGCTGCGCGATCTCGCGCGCCAGGATCACCTTTTGCAGGTTGCCGCCGCTGAGCAGGCGCGCTGGGGTTTCGGGTGAAGGCGTGGCGATGTTAAAGCGGCGGATCAACTCCTCGGCCTGGTCGCGCATGGCGCGGCGGCTGAGGAAAAAGCGCCCACTCACGTCGCGTTTGCGATAGCTCTTGAGCGCCAGGTTTTCGGCGATGGAAAGATTGGGCGCGCTGCCGGTGGCGCTGCGGTCTTCCGGCACATAGGCGATGCCCGCTTCGATCATCACGATCGGCGGGGCATTGGTGACGCTGCGGCTGGAGATATGGATACGCCCGCTTTGCGCGGGGCGCAGCCCGCAGATCGCCTCGGCCAGTTCGCGCTGGCCGTTGCCCGCCACCCCGGCAACCCCCACAATTTCGCCGGAGCGGACTTGCAGCGAGAGGCTGCGCAGCGCCAAGAGGCCTTTGTCGTTGCGCGCCTCGACATTCTCCAGCGTCAGCCGCACCTCGCCGATCTCGGCGGGAGGTTTCTCGATGCGAAACAACACTTCGCGCCCCACCATCAGGCTGGCAAGCTGCGGCTTGGTCAGCCCCTCGTTGGCGACGGTCGCCACATGCCTGCCGTTGCGCAGCACGGTGATGCGGTCGGCGATGGAAAGCACCTCGCCCAGCTTGTGGCTGATGAGGATGATCGTCTTGCCCGCGGCGGTCATCTCGCGCAGCGTGTGGAAGAGCGCCTCGGTCTCCTGTGGAGTGAGCACGGCGGTCGGCTCATCCAAGATCAAGATCTGCGCCCCGCGATAGAGCAGCTTGATGATCTCGACGCGCTGCTGCTCACCCACCGAAAGCTGCCAGACCTTGGCGCGCGGGTCCACCGGCAGGCCAAACTCCGCGCCGATGGCCTCTACCTTGCGTTCGATGGCGTCGGTCTGGAGCACAAAGCCGACATCCTGTAGCCCCAGGATCACATTCTCGGCCACGGTCTGCGAGGGGACGAGCATGAAATGCTGGTGGACCATGCCCACGCCGGCGCGGATCGCATCGCGCGGCGAGTGGAACTCCACCGGGCGGCCGTTGACCAGGATGACGCCGCTGTCGGGGCGATAGAGGCCGCACAGGATGTTCATCAGGGTGGACTTGCCCGCGCCGTTCTCACCCAAGAGGGCATGGACTTCACCCGGCTGCGCGCTGAAGTTGACGTCGTCGTTGGCGAGCACGCCCGGAAAACGTTTGGTGATCGAGCGCATTTCAACAGCGGGTGTCGGTTCGGCCATGCAGGGTCGTCTCGGCGCAATGCGTGCGGCACAATCGTGGCGGCGCAATTGTGGCGGCGCGTGTGGCAAGGGTGAATTGCACCCAAAGGATGCCAGAAGCGCGCCAATATCGCAAATAGAAGCGCGTTTGCGCTTCCTGTCACAAATTCCCCCGTCACAACCCCTTGTCATAAATAAAGTGACCGGCGCTTGTTCAAGCGCCGGTCACCGGAGGCATCACAGTTGTGCCGCTGCCGGGTCTTATGGCTGCGAAATTTCGGCGTCGGGCGAGATGCCCTCGGCCAGCCAGCTCATGCAGATCGTGCAGGCTTCGCGCCCCGTCTGGGCGGCGATGTTCGCGTCCAGCCCTTCGAGATCCGACTGGGTGAGCGAGACGCCTTCGGGAATGATGACCTCACCCTTGTTGTCGTTGATCGGGCCGGTGAAGACGTCGAAGCGGGTCATCTCGCCCGCCAGCATCTTGTCCAGCACCTCGCGCACCTGCGGGATGACCTCTTCGGGCACGCCCGGCGCGGGTTCCTGGCCTTCCATAAAGCCCAACAGCCCCAGCGCGCCGGAGTCCACGTCGAAGTAGATATCCGCCGGGACAAAGGTGCCGTCGATCATCTGCTGGACCATGTCCACATAGAAGGGGCCCCAGTTCCAGTAGGGCACGGTCAGGCAGTGTTCGGGGTCGACAGCGCAGGCGTTGCGGCTGTCATAACCGATCCCCCAGACGCCGCGCTCGCCCGCCACCTGCACCGGGCCGGTGGTGTCTGCGCCGGTGATCACCACGGCCGCGCCCGACTCGATCAGCGATTCGGCGGCCTGGCGCTCCAGGTTCGGGTCAACCCAGGTAAAGATCCAACGGATATCCATCTGGCAGTCGGGGCAGACCTTGCGCATGCCCAAGGCGGCGGCGTTGGCGTGGCGGATCACTTCGGGGATCGGGAACGGCGCAATATAGCCGATCTTGTTGGAGCCGTCCGCCTGGGCGCGTGCGCCTGCGATCATGCCGACCAGATATTTCATGCTTTCCATCGCGCCAAACAGGTTGGCGAAATTGGTCTCGTTCTTCTTATAGCCAGAGACATGCACAAAGTAGGTGTCGGGGAATTCCTCGGCCACGGTGGCCGTGGAATCCATAAAACCAAACGAAGTGGTGAAGATGGCGTCGAAGCCGGCGCGCGCCAGGTTGCGCACCACACGTTCGGCGTCGGTGCCTTCCGGGACGCTTTCCAGATAGGCGGTGTGAACGGCATCGCCCAACTGCTCTTCCAGATACAGGCGGCCCTCGTTGTGGGCGTAGGTCCAGCCGCCGTCGCCGATGGGGCCGACATAGACAAAGGCGACGTTGAACTTGCCTTCTTCAATGGCGGGGATCTGGATGCTGCCGGCGTCGGCAGCCGGTGCTTGCTCGGCAGGGGCTTCTTCTGCCGCGCCCTGTTCGGCGGGCGCGGCCGTCTCGCCGCCCCCCGCCGGCGCCGCGGCGGTGCAGGCGCTAAAGACCAAGGCCGAAACGAGCAAGAGGGTCAGAAGGATCCAGGTGGGTCGCTTGCGCATAGGGCTTTCCCTTCGTCACTAGTGGATGGTGGATCACAGGGAACAATCATCGGTCGATTCGGGGCCTGACCTGATACTGCTCCAAATAGCCGGCGGATCTGCGGGCGATCTGCGGTCGAACGGGTCTGTAGATCGCGCCGAAATTTGGACAAGCGAAACGATGCAGAGGGGAGCTGCGCGCAGCTGATTAGGTTGCCTGTTGTCGAATCGATTGTAGCATAGGTTGGGGCGCGGCGAAAGCGTATCCTACTCTTTAGGCAGCCGGTAAAAGGCGACGGCGTTGTCGTGGAAGAGCGCACGCAGTTCGCTTTCAGAGCAGCCCTGCACCGCCCATTGCAGCGTCTCCACCCAACGCGGGTACTCGGTCGCCTGGTAGGCGACCGGCCAGTCACCGCCGTACATCACGCGGTCAAAGCCAAAGCAGTCGATCACATGGTCGATGTAGGGTTTGAGGTCGTCGCGCGTCCAGTGCTGGTGATCGGCTTCGGTGACCAGCCCAGAGACCTTGCACCACACATTGGGGAACGCGGAGAGCTGCTTGAGGTCACCTTTCCAGGGTTCGAACAATTGGTGCTTGATATCGGGTTTGCCGATGTGATCCAAAATGAACGAGACGTTGGGGCACTGCCGCACCAGCTTGATCGTGTTTGCCATCTGGGGGTGGGCAATGCAGATGTCAAAGCTGAGGCCATAATCCGCCAGCGCCTGCACCCCCTGCACAAAGTCTGGGCGCAGACAGAATTCGATATCCGGCTCAAACTGGATGATGCGCCGGATGCCCTTGACGAGCGGGTTGGCCGCCAATTGCTCCAGGTCGGGCCGTGCCGCGTCGCCCTTCTCCAGCGGCGCCCAGGACACCAGGCCTTGGATGCGGGCATCCTGCGTCTGCGCCAGCATCGTCACCCACTCGGCCTCCTGCATGAACTGCGCCGGGTCCACCTCACACTGCAAGAAGACCATCTTTTCCACCTGGACCGGCCCTGTGGCGCGGTTGTAGTCCTCCAACAGATAGGGCCGGTTGAGCAGTTGGTTACCGGCCAACCAGGGATAGTTCAGATAGCGGGTGTCCCACAGATGCAGATGCGTATCGACGATCGGAAACGGAATCATGGTCGCTCCTTTTCTGTCATGGAATGGGAATTTGAACCGGGTCGGCCAGGGCTGCCAGATCGGCGGCCCGATAGAAGGCCAGCAGCAGCGTGGCATTGGCGGGCAGCGGCGCATCGAGCGCCAGCGTGTGCTCGACCACCAGAAGATCGCCCGGCTTCCACAGCGAGGAAGGGTAATAGTCGCCGCCGGGCGGAAAATCATCCTGCGCCAGCTTTGTCCCGGCAGCGCCGAGCAGTTGTGCCGTGGCGGTGTAGTCGTCG
>QEUY01000151.1 GCA_003577365.1 Chloroflexota bacterium
CGCGCCTATCTCTTGGCAACGCTGGTGGTGGGCAGCTTGCTGGGCGGGTGGCAACTGGGGCTGCTGGATCTGGATCGCTGGCCGTTGTTGGCCGCGGGCTGTGTGTTGGCCGCGATCTTCCAGATCTTCAAGCGCGAGGGGGCCACGGCCCGTTCCAGCCATAATTTCAGTTGGGTGGTCTATGGCGCAGCCTTTGCGCTGCTTGGCGTGCCCGCCGCCTTTATGACCATCTTGGTGGCGCATTTGGTCGAATGGGCCTGGCATCGCTACCCCTGGTACATCCAGAGCTTCAACATTGCCTCCTTTGCCGTCGCCATCAGCCTGGCCGGAGCCGCCCAGAGGATGATCACCGCACTGCTGCCCCCGTCGCCGCTCGACAGCGCCTTGGCGCTGATGGCGGCGATGATCGTCTTTACGCTGGCTAACCACCTGATGGTCGGGTGGGTCATCAAGTTGGCGCGCGGGTTGAGCCTGGCCGAATCGGGCATCTTCGCCTTCACGTCGTTGATGATCGACTTTGGGCTGCTCTGTCTGGGCATCAGCGCGGCCATGCTGGGCCAGATCGACCCATTCGCAACGCTCTTTATCGCGGTGGTGGGGTCGCTGCTCTTTTCGGTGCTGCGCGTGCCGTCATTGGAGCGCAAGAGCCAACAGGACGGCAAGACCGGGCTGTTCAACGACCGCTACTTTGATAAAGCCGTGCAGGCCGAACTGCAACGCGCCCAGCGGCTCGATCGCCCGCTCTGCGTGGCGATGGCCGATTTGGACCATCTGCGCCACATCAACAACAGCTATGGGCATTTGGCAGGCGATGCCGTCTTGAAGAAGATCGCACAGATCATGCAGGCATCGGCGCGCGAAGGCGATGTCGTGGCGCGCTTCGGCGGCGAGGAATTTGCCATCCTCATGCCCAACACCACGGCAGTGGAGGCGGTGGCCCAGGTGGAGGCCATGCGCAAGGCGATTGAGGCGGCGGAGTTCACCATCGCCACCAGCGCCATCCCTATCAAGGCGACGATGAGCTTCGGGGTGGCCGAGCGCGCCGGGGCCGACCAGACCGCCACCGAACTGTTGAGCAACGCCGACCAGGCTGTCTATCAGGCCAAGCATGAGGGCCGCAACCGCACCTGTACCTATGGGGTCGGGACCTATCTCTTCAAGACACCAAGCGCCTGGGGGACTACGGCCATGGATGGAACTGGCGTCGACGCCGCAGTTGCCGCACAAGCCGCTACGCACACCACCAGGCCGGAGACGGCGCACCCGGCCGCGGCGCAGCCGGCAGACGCCCCCGCGCCCGCGGCGGAGACTCCCGCGCCGTCGAGCCGCTTTGTCAACCTCTATGTGGCGGCGATGGCCTTGGCCGCCGTAGGGCTGGCGCTGCTGTTGGTGCGCCCCGTGCCCGGCCTCGACTGGCGCGGGCTGCTGATCTTCGCGCTGTTGGCGCTGGGGCTGGAGGCGCTCTCCACCACGATCTATGTGCGCGATACCTCAGTCTCGACTTCGGTTGCGCCGCTCTTGACGGCCACGCTGGCGCTGGGGCCGATCGGCGCGGTCGTGGTGGGGCTGGCGATCACGATCATGTCGCAGATCAAGGTCGCCAAGCCGCTGAACCGTTTTGTCTTCAACGCCGCCAACCATGTGATCGCGGGGCTGCTCTGTGCGGCGGCTGTGGCCGGAATCGGCGCGCCGCTGGCGGAATGGCCCATCCTCTACCAGGTCGGCTTTAGTGTGGTCGCCGCGCTGCTGGTCTATTTGAGCACCACCGGGCTGCTCGCCGGGGTGGTGAGCCTGAGTACGGGCCAGCAGTTCAAGCAGGTGTGGGTCGAGCGGTTTGGCTGGCTGGGGCTGCACTATGTCGCCCTGGGTCTGGTCGCCTATGCCATGCTGTTGAGCTATCGGACGGCAGGGCTGCTGGGCGTGCTGTTGCTGCTGGCCCCGCTGGCGATGCTGCACATCAGCCAGCGCCAATACATCAATGCCACCAAGCACATGGTGGATCAACTGCGCGCCACCAATGCGCTGCTCTTCCAGCAGACGCAAGAGGTCGAGGAATTAAATAAGGAGTTGATGCTGGCGCTGGCAAGCACCATCGACCTGCGCGACCCCTTTGTGGTGGAGCACTCGCGCCATGTGGCGCGCTATGCCGCCCTGACCGCCGCCGAACTGGGCCTCCCGCCGCAGCGTGTCGAGCTCGTCCGCCAGGCCGGGCTGATGCACGACATCGGCAAGCTGGCCGTGCCCGAAGCGATCCTGTTCAAGCCGGATTTCCTGACGCCCGAAGAATACGACATCGTCAAAGACCATTCCACGATCGGCGCAGATCTCTTGGGCGATTTCCGCACGCTGCGCGCCGTATCCACCTTTGTGCGCCACCATCATGAACGCTACGACGGGCACGGCTATCCACAGCAGTTGACGGGCGAGCAGATCCCGCTGGAGGCGCGCATCCTGGCGCTGGCCGACGCCGTGGAGGCGATGGCCTCGGACCGGCCCTACCGCCAGGGGCTGTCGGTGCCGCAGATCCTGAGCGAGATCGCACGCCATGCGGGCACACAGTTTGACCCCACCGTGGTCAATGCCTTTACGCGCGTGGTGCAGAAGTATGGCCCTTCGACCGTCGTCAACTCGGCGCGCCGTCTCAAGGTCCATCCGGAGGATGCGCCGCTGCCCATCACCGACGACCTCTCGTTGATGGCGGCCTTTGAACTGCACCGCGACGGGCTGAACGAACGCCCGGCGGCGGCTTAACCGGCGCGCTCACCCGCCACGGCATAGCCTGCGATGTGGCCGGGGATCAGCGGGATGGGCAGGTCAAAGTGCTCAATCTGTACCTGGGCAAAGCCAGCTTCTTGGATGGCGGCCCAGGTCTCCCGGTTGGGGTGACAGCCGTCGCCCAATGTCTGCCACAGCGGGCGCACCAGGTTTTGCAGCCGGCGCAGCCTGCTGCCTGCCGGCGCGGCCACATGTTCCAAAAAGAGAAAGCGCCCGCCCGGGCGCAGCACGCGCCGCACCTCGGCCAGCGCCTGGGCCTGGTCGTGGACCGAGCAGAGCACCAGCGTGCTGACCACGGCGTCCATGCTCTGGTCGGGGACGGGCAGCGCCTCGGCTGTGCCCTGGCGCAGCTCCACAGCCAGGCCCTGGCGCGCCGCCGACCGGCGCAGATAGGGGTGCATATACGGGTTCGGCTCCACGCCGACCCAGCGAATTGTGGGCGCATAGTAGGCCAGGTTGGGGCCGCTGCCCGGCCCGATCTCCAGCACGTCGCCTGTTAGCCCTGCCAAGAGCGCGGCTTTGCGCGCCGCCACCAGGGTTTCATGGCCGCGCCCGCCGCGCGCCATCGCCGCGGCGAAGAGTCGTTGATACCAGCCGCCAAGTCGCAAAGGTTCCTCCTGCACCAAACCCCCTCCCGGTTCGGACAGCCGCCATCATACACCCAGTCGAGCGGGCCGTCACCTTTTGGGCAGGCGCGCCCGCTGAGCGCAGCTCACCCAAAATCCGGGAGGACTCATAGAGCGTGCTTCTGCGTAGGCGCGGCTAGAAAGCCGTCGCTACGAGAATACGTCGCTGGGTAGCCAGGCCCGGCGCGGATTGGCATCGTCTGGGGCCGGCGCTATACTAATGGCTATGGGCCTGTAGGTATGGGCCTGCAGGGTGATCATGCCTGCGGGTATGATCTCCTGCCTAACCCGCCGCGCACCCAGGGCCAAGCACGCTATGAGCAAGACATCCACATCCTCCTTTGGCGCCTCGCGCCGCGAAGCGCATGATGCTTCGGCCTTCTACAACCGCAGCCTCTATGTGGACGGCGGCCCCTTGCCCCAAAATGCGCAGGCTGGGGAGATAGAACCTAGCCCACAGGCTGTGCCTGCGGCAGACGGCTGGGCCGGCCGCGTCTATTGCGCCTCGGCCACCGATATGGCGGCGCTGCCCAGCGGCGGCGTGGCTTTGGCCTTCACCTCGCCCCCCTATAATGTCGGCAAAGAGTACGACGACAACATGACCTTGGACGGCTATCTGGCGCTGATCGCGGCGGTGGGGCGTGAGGTCTACCGCGTGCTGCGGCCCGGCGGGCGCTATGTCGTCAACATTGCCAACTTGGGGCGCAAGCCCTATATCCCCTTGCACGCCCATTTTTATATGGCGCACATGGCCGCAGGCTTTTTGCCCATGGGCGAGATCATCTGGCGCAAGGGCAAAGGGGCCAACGGCAACTGCGCTTGGGGCAGTTGGCGCAGCGCCAAGACGCCGGTGCTGCGCGATGTCCATGAGTATCTGCTCGTCTTTGCCAAGGGCGGTTTCTCGCGGCCCGACCGCGGCGAGTCGGATATCACGGGCGAGGAGTTTATGGCCGCCACGCTCTCGGTCTGGGATATCCTGCCCGAATCAGCCAAGCGTGTGGGCCACCCTGCGCCCTTTCCGGTGGAACTGGCGGCGCGCGTGATCCAGCTCTATTCCTATGTGGGCGATGTGGTGCTCGACCCCTTCCTGGGGTCGGGCACGACGGCGGTGGCGGCGGTGCAGACAGGCCGGCGCTACGTGGGGTTCGAGATCGCGCCGGACTATTGCGCCCTGGCGGAGCAGCGCATCGCCGCGGCTCAGGCAGCTGCCGCGGGTTCGCCGCGCTGACGCTGCCCGTATCGATCTGACCCTGTGGCATCAACCACGAAGGAGGCAGCGTTATGAGTCGTCGTGCGCTGATCTTCTGCCTGTTTACGGCAGCCTATTTTCTTTCCTACTTCTACCGCTCGGCCAACGCCGTGATCGCACCCGACCTGGCGCGTGAACTGCGGCTGGATGCCGGTTCGTTGGGGCTGATCACCAGCCTCTTTTTTGCGGCCTTTGCGGCGGTGCAGTTGCCCTTGGGCGTCTGGCTGGATCGCTGGGGCGCGCGCTGGGTGACCCCCGCCTTGATGATGGTAGCCGTGGTGGGGAGCCTGATCTTTGCGAGCGCGCAGGGGGTTGTGTCGTTGGCGTTGGGCCGCGCCCTGATCGGCATGGGCATGGCCGGGGTGCTGACGGGGTCGCTTAAGATCTTCAGCCAGTGGTTTTCGGTGCAACGCTTCGCCACCGTGTCAGGGCTGCTGATCGGGATCGGCGCGCTGGGCGCGCTGGCCGCGGCCACGCCCCTGGCCTGGCTCAACGGCGCGATTGGCTGGCGCGCCGTCTTCTGGCTGGCGGCGGGGGCGACGGCGCTGGCCGCGTCGGCCATTCTGATCTGGGCGCGCAACACCCCGCCCGGCATCCCCTGGACAGGCGGCAGCGCCGGTCAGGAGCCGGTGACGGGGGTCTTTCGCGACCTGCGTTTCTGGCGTATGGTCCCCATCTCGTTCTTTGTGGCCGGTGTGGCGCTCGGCTTTCAGGGGTTGTGGGCCGGACCCTATCTCTACGACGTGTTGGGCGTCGACGACGTGCAGGCCGGAAATGTGCTGCTTTGGATGGGCGTGGGGCTGACGCTGGGGTTTGTCACCTCCGGCTGGCTGGCCGATCGGGTGGGGCTGGCGCGCGTGGTGGCGGTCATGGCGCTGGTCTTTGCCGTGTGCCAGCTTTTTCTGGCGACCTTGCCGGACTTGCTCTGGGTGCGCCTCACCTATGGGGTCTTTGGGTTTGCGGGGGCGGCTCAAACCATGACGCTGGCGCAGGCGCGCCAACTCTTTCCGCTGCATATGACGGGCAAAGCCACCACCGCGGTTAACCTCTTCGCGATCGGCGGCACATTTCTGTTGCAGTGGTGGATGGGGCTGATCATCAACCTGTTTCCCGCCGATGGCGTGGGCCGCTATCCGCCGCAGGCCTATACGGCGGCGCTGATGTTCACCGGCATCGGCACACTGCTGGCACTGCTCTGGTATCTGCCGCTGGCAGCGGCCCCGCGCCCGCGGATGGCGCGCCCGTTGGCCGAAACGTAGCGCGCCGGCGGCTGCCGGTTAGGCTGAAAGAGAACGGGGCCACAGGTTTTTCTCCGTGGCCCCGTATCGTTGTCCTGTGTTGGTTGCCAACCGGGCCGTGCGCGCTGGAGCGCAGACGGAGGAGAGGGCAAAGGAATGGACGCACGCCTGCCGCGGCAAAATCGGGTCAATCCATGGGGCGAGATTGTCGCCACACCCGCGCGCGGGGCGTGGATGGGCAACCGCGGCGCGCTGCACAACGCCGCGAGCCGGATCGTGCGCCACCACCGCGGCATGCGCTGGATCATCTGCGTGCTGCGCTTTAAGGGGCGGCAGCGCACGCTCATGACGCCCGGCCACTATACCGAGCTGTTCTTTTTGGATGAAGCCACGGCGCTGGCCGCCGGTCACCGGCCCTGCGCCGAATGCCAACGCCCACGCTTTGACCTCTTCCGCCGCACCTGGGCCGCGGCCAATCCCGGCCTGGCGCAGGGGGCGATCCCCTCTGCCGCGGCGCTGGACGCCGCGCTGCACGCCGAGCGCATCGACGACGCGGGCCGCAAGGTCGTCTTTGCCGCGCGCCTGGGCGATCTGCCCTTCGGTACGCTGGTGGCCGGCGACGAGCCGGCCACGCCTTGGCTGGTGGGGGAGGGGCGGCTGTGGCGCTGGTCGTTTGCGGGCTATACGCCCGGCCCTGCGTGGGAGGGCACGCGTGCCGTCGGCGTCTTGACGCCTGCCTCGGTGGTGCGAACGCTGGCCGCGGGTTATCCTGTGCAGGTGCATCCCTCGGCGGGCGATAGGCAGAAGGCAGTGGGGAGTAGGGGAGAGGATTTCACCGCAAAGGGCGCAGAGGGCGCAAAGGCCAGAAGAGAGGGACACTGCTAGAACAGGATGAATGCATGGAGCAAGGTGAGGCCGCAGCACGGCCCGTTGCGGGCGCGGCCACTTCATTTCGTAGCCGGGCTTGGTTCGGCTGGGTCTTGGCGCTGACCGCCAGCGCCTCGTTCAGCGTGGCAACGCCGTTGGCGCGTGCCGTCATCGCCGATGGATTGGACCCGACCACGCTGTTGGTGGTGCGGATTGGGCTGGCCGCGCTCTTGCTGGGGCTGACGATCGGCCTGACCACCCCCAGCCAACTGCGCGCCGATGGCCGCTGCGTGCGTATCTCGCTGGCCGCAGGGTCGGTCAACTCGATCGGCATGTTGACCTATTTTTGGGGCTTGCAGCGGCTGGAGGCGTCGATGGCCGCCATGCTGATCGCCATCAGCCCAATCGGGGTGCTGAGCCTGCTGGCGCTGCGCGGCGAGAAGGTGACCTATCGCCATGCCGTGCGGCTGGCGCTGGCGTTAGCCGGCGTCTATCTCTTGATCGGGCCGGGCGGCCAGGTGGACCCGATCGGCGTGTTGTGGATCCTGGCGGCGCTGGTCTGTTTCGCCGTGCAACTGGTCACCTTGCAGTGGTATCTGATGGACTATGAGGCGCGCACGGTCACCTTCTATGTGCTGGTCGCCATGACGCTAGGCGTCGTCGTCATGTGGCTGCTGGAGGGCGCGGTCTGGCATCCGCTGGGCGTCAAGGGCTGGGTAGCCGCGGTGGTGCTGGCCGTGGTCAGCACCTATCTCTCGCGGCTGCTGCTCTTCGCCGCGGTCAGCCGCATCGGCGGCGGGCAGATGGCGATGCTCTCGCCGGTGGAAACGCTGCTCAGCGTGCTGTGGGCGTTTTTGTTTTTGGGCGAACGGCTTTCGCCGCTGCAATGGGCGGGCGGCGCGCTGATCTTGTTCAGCGCCGTGCTTGCCATCCAGCGGCTGGGCATTGCGCGGCTGCGCCCGCGCTGGCGCTTGTGGGCCAAGTCCTGAGCAAATAAACTAGGCCCACGCGCCCTTGGCCATCATGCCGCCGTCGACGCAGACCGATTCGCCGGTCATAAACGAGGCGCC
>QEUY01000152.1 GCA_003577365.1 Chloroflexota bacterium
AGAGGCGGACGCCGAGCAGGACGCCAGCCCACGCGGCGCTGTGTCTGCGCGGCGGGCGCACAGACGTCGCGCGGCATTTGTCCCCCTGGTCAACTGACCAGGGAAGAGCCTGCCACGAAGTCTAGCCGAAAGTCTCTCCAGATGATGGTCGTATCTGGAGAGATTTTCTTTTAGAGTGGAGATGCCACAGTGTATATGCGGCGCGGTGCGCATTGGCGTGACACGGGCGTGACACGCAGCGAAGGACGGCAAAGGAGGCCTTATGTTTGTGCGGGACCGGATGAGTTCTCCGGCAACGACCGTGACACCCGACACGCCTTTTCAAGAGGCGCTGCGGTTGATGCGCGAACACAAGTTCCGGCGGCTGCCCGTGGTGAATGCGGAGCAAAAGCTGGTAGGGATTGTTTCGGAGCGAGACTTGCTGCACGCGGCGCCTTCGCCCGCGACTTCGCTCAGCGTGTGGGAGATGAACTATCTGCTCTCCAAGCTGAAGGTCGAGCAGTTGATGGCTGCGCGTGTGGTGATGGTGTCGCCCGACACGCCGCTGGAGGAAGCGGCCCGGCTGATGGTAGAACATAAGATCGGCGGTCTGCCCGTGGTCGACGCGCAGCGCCACGTCGTGGGGGTGATCACCGAGACGGATATCTTTAAGGCGTTCGTCGAGATGCTTGGCTCTGGGCAGGAAGGGGTGCGGCTGACGCTGCAAGTGCCTGGCGGCATCGGCACGTTGGCGCGGCTGACCACGGCCATTGCCGGCGTGGGGGGCAATATCGTCAGCGTCGGCACCTATAACGTCGACCTGGCGGGCACATCGTCGCTGCTGATCAAGGTGGTTGGGGTGCGCCAGGAACAACTGGTCGAGACGTTGGAGGCGCTGGGCGACCATGTGGTCGATGTGCGTAGGGTGTGACCTGTTGGATGGGATATCCGGCCGCGGCCTGGAGGTGGCGATGGGCAGGCGCGGTGGAGCGGTATCGACGGCATCGGTAAACATAGAACGGTAGACAGCGTGGTTTGTAGGCCACTGCATGAGGAGAATAGAGCAACATGGTTTCTGAACAAGAAGTGATCGATCAAGCGCAACCGGAGCAAGTCGCCAGACGGGAGCAAGTCACCATCGACGGCAACGAGGCGGCGGCCTATGTTGCCTATAAGACGTCCGAGGTGATCGCTATCTATCCGATTACGCCGTCATCGGTCATGGGTGAACTGGCCGACTATTGGCATGCCAATGACGAGAAGAACCTTTGGGGTACGGTCCCGCGCGTGGTCGAGATGCAGTCCGAGGGAGGCGCGGCGGGGGCCGTGCACGGTGCGCTGCAGAGCGGCGCCCTGACGACGACCTTCACCGCCAGCCAGGGCTTGCTGTTGATGATCCCCAACCTGTATAAGATCGCGGGGGAGTTGACCAGCACGGTCTTTCACATTGCGGCGCGCTCATTGGCGGCGCAGGGGCTTTCGATCTTTGGCGACCACAGCGATGTGATGGCGGCGCGCGCGACCGGTTGGGCCATGCTTTTCGCCGGCTCGGTGCAAGAGGTGATGGATATGGCGCTGATCGCCCACTCTGTCACGCTCAAGGCACGCGTGCCCTTCTTGCATATCTTTGACGGCTTCCGCACCTCGCATGAGGTGAGCAAGATCGAAAAGCTCAGCCTGCAAGATATTCGCGCCTTGATCGACGACGACCTGGTACGCGCCCACCGGGCACGCGCCCTGACGCCCGACAACCCCTTTATCCGCGGCACCGCCCAAAATCCGGATGTCTATTTCCAGGGGCGTGAAACCGTCAACCCCTTCTATGCGGCGACGCCGGGGATCGTCCAGGAGACGATGGACCGCTTCGCACAGATGACAGGCCGGCAGTATCACCTCTTTGATTATATCGGCGCGCCCGATGCGGAGCGCGTGATCATTTTGATGGGGTCGGGGGGTGAGACGGCCGAAGAGACGGTGAATTACTTGACGGCGCGGGGTGAAAAGGTGGGGATGGTCAAGGTCCGGCTGTTCCGGCCCTTCTCTGCCGCGCATCTGGTCGGCGTGCTGCCTGCCAGCGTCAAGAAGATCGCGGTGCTGGACCGCACCAAGGAACCGGGCGGCGCGGGCGAACCACTGTATCAAGATGTGGTGACGGCGCTGGCCGAGATGCTGGCGCTCGGACAGGCTCCCTTCGCGGCGATGCCGCGTGTGGTCGGGGGGCGCTATGGCCTGTCGTCCAAGGAGTTTACGCCGGCGATGGTCAAGGCGGTGTTCGACGAGCTGGCGCAGGAGCAGCCCAAGAACCATTTCACGGTGGGCATCCACGACGATGTGAGCCATACCAGCCTGGCATTTGACCCCTCGTTCGACATTGAACCCGACAGCGTGGTGCGTGCGATGTTCTGGGGGCTGGGGTCGGACGGCACGGTGAGCGCCAACAAGAACTCGATCAAGATCATCGGCGAGGAGACCTCTAACTACGCCCAGGGCTATTTTGTCTACGACTCGAAGAAGTCGGGCGCGCAGACGGTCTCGCATCTGCGCTTTGGCCCCAAGCCGATCCAGAGCACCTATCTGATCAACCGGGCCAACTTTGTGGGCGTCCACCAGTTTGGCTTTTTGCAGCAGTACAAGGTGCTGAAGCAGGCCATGCCAGGGGCGACGGTGCTGCTCAATGCGCCCTATGGGCCGGACGAGGTCTGGGATCAACTGCCGCGCGTGGTGCAGGAAGAGATCATCGAGAAGAAGCTCAAGCTCTATGTGATCGATGCCTATGCCGTGGCGCGGGAGTTGGGGTTGGGCATCCGCATCAACACCATCATGCAGACCTGTTTCTTTGCCATCAGCGGTGTGCTGCCGCGCGAGGAGGCGATTGAGCAGATCAAGCAGGCCATCCGCAAGACCTATGGCAAGCGCGGCGAGATCGTGGTGCGCCAGAACTTTGCCGCGGTGGATGCGGCGGTGGCCGCCATGCATCAGGTCGACGTGCCTGCCCAGGTGACCAGCACGATTGAGATGCCGCCCACGGTTCCGCTGGAAGCGCCGGAGTTTGTGCAAGAGGTGACGGCCAAGATGATGGCCGGCGAAGGCGATCTGCTGCCGGTCAGCGCCATGCCGGTCGACGGCACCTTCCCCAGTGCCACGACGCAGTGGGAGAAGCGCAACATCGCCTTGGAAGTGCCGGTCTGGGACCCGGACATCTGTATTCAGTGCGGCAAGTGCGTATTGGTCTGCCCCCATGCGGTGATCCGCAGCAAGGTGGTGGGCGAGGCGGAACTGGCCGGTGCGCCGGAAGGCTTCCTGTTTACCGATGCGCGCTGGCGCGAACTGCCCGACAAGAAATACACGCTGCAGGTTTCGGTCGAGGACTGCACCGGCTGCACCCTGTGTGTCGAGGTCTGCCCGGCCAAGGACAAGCGCGCCGTGGGCCGCAAGGCGATCAACATGGAGCCGCAACTGCCGCTGCGCGAAGAGGGGCGCAAACACTGGGCCTTCTTCGACAAGTTGCCGGAGACGCCCCACGTCGATACGCTGCGTTGGAACAATGTGAAGAATATCCAGTTGTTGGAGCCGCTGTTCGAGTTCTCGCTGGCCTGCGCCGGGTGTGGGGAGACGCCCTATCTGAAGCTGGTGAGCCAGCTTTTTGGCGACCGGGCGATGATCGCCAACGCCACCGGCTGTTCGAGCATCTACGGCGGCAACCTGCCGACCACACCGTGGGCCAAGAATGCCCAAGGCCGCGGGCCGGCCTGGTCCAACTCGCTGTTTGAGGACAACGCCGAGTTTGGGCTGGGGATGCGCTTGACGTTGGACAAGCAAGAGGAATATGCGCGCGAGCTGGTGACACGGCTGCGCGAGCGTATCGGCGGCGAGCTGGCCGACGCGCTGCTCAACGCCGACCAGTCGGACGCGGCCGGTGTGGATGCGCAGCGGGAGCGGGTGGCGCAGTTGAAGAAGCGGCTGGGCGAGAGTGAGGACCCGGTCATCCGCGACTTGCTCAGCTTGGCCGATAAACTGGTCAAGAAGAACGTCTGGATCGTCGGCGGCGACGGCTGGGCCTATGACATCGGCTATGGCGGTCTGGATCATGTGCTTGCCAGCGGCCGCGATGTCAACGTGTTGGTCTTGGACACCGAGGTTTATTCCAACACCGGCGGGCAGTCGTCCAAGGCGACACCGCTGGCCGCGGTCGCCAAGTTTGCCGCCGGTGGCAAGCCGACCGGCAAGAAGGACTTGGGCATGATGGCGATCAGCTATGGCAACGTCTATGTCGCCCAGATCGCCATGGGGGCCAACGACGCGCACACGGTGCGGGCGATCCTCGAAGCCGAGTCCTATCCCGGCCCTTCGCTGATCATCGCCTATAGCCACTGCATCTCGCACGGGATCAACATGGCGAAGGGCATGGAGCAGCAGCGGCTGGCGACTGAGGCGGGCTATTGGCCGCTCTATCGCTTTGACCCGCGGCTGAAGGCGGAAGGGAAGAACCCGTTCCAACTGGATTCCAAGGCCCCGAAGATTGCGCTGCGCGACTATGCGTATAACGAGAACCGCTATCGCATGTTGGCGC
Source organism: Chloroflexota bacterium (assembly GCA_003577365.1). Classification (GTDB taxonomy): domain Bacteria; phylum Chloroflexota; class Anaerolineae; order Caldilineales; family Caldilineaceae; genus QEUY01. Next base: position 4,550 of record QEUY01000152.1, read on the forward strand.
AGTCGAACCCGGCGGCAGCGGAAGCGCTGCTCAAGGAAGCTCAGGAGTTTGTGAATCAGCGCTGGCGACGCTATGAGGCCCTGGCGCGGGATCATCAGGAAGCATAGTCGCACAGGCGGTAGAAGCGCCGGTTTGGGCCAGGCTCGAACCGGCGCTTCCCTCCCTCGCCACCCCAGTTCCCAGCATTTCTAGCGGAGATTTGAGAGATGGATCTATCAACGACCTACATGGGCATGACCCTGAAGCATCCGGTGGTGCCTTCGGCTTCGCCGTTATCCTCGACCTTGGACGGTATTCGCCGCCTGGAAGATGCGGGCGCATCGGCGGTGGTGATGGCATCACTGTTTGAAGAGCAGATCCTGGCGGAAAGCCGGGCGCTGGACCACTATCTGAGCTTTGGCACCGAGAGCTTTGCCGAGGCCCTCAGCTACTTTCCGTCTATGAGTGGCTACAATGTCGGGCCGGAAGGGTATCTCAATTTGATCTCGAAGGCGAAGGCCGCGGTCGGCATTCCGGTCATTGCCAGCCTCAACGGCGTCTCTTCGGGCGGGTGGATTGAGTATGCACGCTATATGCAAGAGGCCGGCGCCGACGGTTTGGAACTCAACATCTATTACATTCCCACCGACCCGGCGCACACGGGGATCAAAGTGCGCGAGATGTATCTCAGCGTGGTGCGCGACGTAAAGGCCAGCGTGAACATTCCGCTGGCGGTGAAGGTGGGGCCATACTTCAGCGCCTTTGCCAACATGGCGAGCCTGCTGCATGAAGCGGGGGCCAGCGCGCTGGTGATGTTCAACCGGTTCTATCAGCCCGACTTTGACTTGGAAACGTTGGAGGTGGTCCCCAACTTGGTGTTGAGCAGTTCGCATGAGCTGCGTCTGCCGCTGCGCTGGGTGGCGATTCTCTATGGGCAGGTGCCCGTCGATTTTGCCATCACTAGCGGCGTGCATACCTATAGCGATGTGTTGAAGGGGATGATGGCCGGGGCCAACGTCACGATGATGGCGTCGGAGTTGCTGCGCAACGGCGAGCAGCGCATCGGCCAGATCGTGAGCGAGCTGCAGCAGTGGATGGAAGAGCACGAATACGAGTCGATGACGCAGATGCGGGGCAGCATGAGCCAGCGCAACGTCGCCGAGCCGGCGGCCTTTGAACGGGCCAACTATATGAAGGTGTTGCAGTCTTGGCGGCAGGACCCCACCGGGGTGCGGATCGCCTGAGCGCGCTGGATAGCGGTTGTGCAGCCGTGCGGTTGTCAGGCGGCGCAGCCGGAAGATGACGGATCAACGCTGGACGAAGGTTTCACCTGCCGACTGTGTACCTCAGGGTACGCACAGCAACTCGACGAGGAGGGGGACCATGCGGACGGGCCGTAATTCACGAGGAGGCAGCTCTATGTCGAAGCGCAAAGTATTGGTTCCACTGGACGGATCGGAGTTCAGCCGGCAGATTGTGCGCGTGGTGCGCTCATTTTTTGACCCGAAGGACGTGCATCTGATTCTCTTCCGCGCCGCCTTTCCGCCTGCGGTGTCGCCCGAAGTCTCCCCGCAAGATGTCTTGGCCAGTTCGCTGCCGTTGACGGGGACCTATGATGCGTACAGCCGTGCTTTGGATGCGGAGTTTGCCGAAGCAAGCAAGGAGCGTGAGACGTTCCGCACGGCGCTGGCCGAGGAACTGCGCGTCGACGCCGCCCGCTTGCAGCAAGAAGGCTATACGGTGAACGTCGAGGTTCACTTTGGCGATGCCGCGCAGCGCATTATCGAGTTTGTCAACGACGAGGATATCGACCTGGTGGCGATGGCAACCCACGGGCGCTCGGGGATCGGGCGGCTGGTGTTGGGCAGTGTGGCCGAACGCGTGCTGCGGGGCGTCAACGTGCCGGTGCTGTTGATGCGCAGCGCGCCGGAGCCGGAAGCGCAGCGCGCGCCGGGGGATGCCCTGGCCCAGTCATTGGGCGGCGGCAGCCAACTGCGGCTGGCCGTGGCGACCGATGGCTCGACGCTGTCGCAGCAAGGAATTCCGGTGGCGGTGGATCTGGCGAAGAGCCTGAACGCCAAGTTGACCATTCTGGCGCTGGCGAGCGACCGCGCCCCGGCGACACAGGCGCAGAAATTGATGGAGCAGGTTCACAGTTTGGTGGCGCACCTGGAGCCGCGGCCGGAGATCGTGCCGCTGGTGGGCTATGCCGACGAGGAGATGCTGCAATGGCTGACTAAACAGCCTACCGACCTGTTGGTGATGGGCGCACTCCAGGACCGCGGCGCCGCTTCGTCGACGGCGATTGGGCCGACGGCGCAGCGCATTGTGCAGCACGCGCCCACTTCGGTCTGGATGGTGAAGGGACACCGCAAGACGCTGCGCCGCATTCTGGCCTGTGTAGCGGTGGACGACACCGTGGTGGTGGATGTGGCCGCACAGTTGGCGCGGGCCAAGGGGGCCGAACTCTCGGTGCTGCATGTGGTGCCGCCCTCCGCGGCGTCGTATCTCTCCTCGCTGCCCGGCGATGAACCGCTGCCCACGCCGTTGGCGCTCGACGAGGTCATGGCCCAGGGCACTCACCTGTCGACGCTGCTCCACGGCTGGAGCGCCCAGTTGGAGAAGCAGGGCGTGAGCCAAGATGCGCTGATGCTCGAACGGGGGACCGTGCCGGAGTCGATCTTGCGCACGGCGCATGAGGGGAATTTCGACCTGATCATCGTGGGCAGCCAGTCGGGGCCGGGCCATTTTCTGGGCAGCGTCGCCAATGGTGTGGTGCGCTACGCTGAACAATCGGTTTTGGTGGTGCGGACGCGAACCGTCTAGGAGGCGGCGATGCGGCGTTATCAGATGCAGGTGGGCGATTGGATGAGCCGCGAGCCGGTGACGATCTCCGCCAAAGCGTCGCTGGTCGAAGCCTATGAGCTGATGCGCGAGCACGAAATTCGCCGGCTGCTGGTCGTCAACGGGGAGTTGATCGGCATTGTGACGCTGAGTGATATTCAGCGTGAACTGCCAGGCCCGACGGAGGAAGTGGACGAGCGCTCCCGGCTGTCGATGCTGAGGCGCAGTGTGCGTGATGTCATGACCTACGACCCGATCACAGTGGATCCGGAGGATACCATTCAGGAGGCCGCCGAGCGTATGCTCGAATACGGGATCAGCGGCCTCCCGGTGATCAGCGGCAGCCGGCCTGTGGGGATCATCACCGAGTCCGATATCTTCCGGCTGGTGGTGGAGTCGTGGGCTGAGGCCGAACGAGGGTAGCGGCCCGCCTAGGGTACGGCCCGGGTCGAGGCGTTCGACATCGTCGTTGCGTTGCCGGCGCAGCGCGTCGAGCGGGGGGAAGTCGTAGACGACCTGGCCCTGGCGCAGCACGTCGACGTGTAGCTCTTCCATGGCGGAGATGTCGGCGGCGGCGATCGTGCGGTATTTGGCGTGTTCCATTGGGTGGCGCAGGGTGAGGGTCGCGGCGGCGTGAGGGTCTTCGTCTTCCAAGCAGAGCAGGTCGGCGGTGGCCTTGCCGCGGCGATCGTAGAGTCGCCAGACTCGTTTGTAGCCTGGGTTGGGCATCTTGGCGGGCGTATCGGAGATCTTGATCGCCGAGTTCCAGTGTCCATCTTTGCGCACGGCGACCAATTTATAGACACCGCCGAGCGCCGGTTCGCCCCAGGAGGTAATCAGGCGTGTGCCCACGCCATAGACCAGGCGGCTGATCAGGTGGTCGGGGTCGACGCCGTAGCGCGGGGCCTCGGCTGCGATCTGGGTGAGGATCTGCCAGATCACCAGTTCGTCAAGGTCACCGGACAAGACGATCTGAGTGTTTTCGAAACCGGCGTCGTCGAGCATCTTGGCCGATAGGATGCTCAGGTAGGCGAGGTCGCCGGAGTCGAGGCGGATGCCGACCGGCTCATGCCCCTTGCGGCGCAGTTCTTCAAAGACACGGATGGCGTTGGGCACGCCGCTCCCCAGGGTATCCACGGTATCGACGAGCAGCAGGCAGTCGTCGGGGTAGACGTCGGCATAGGCGCGAAACGCCCCCAATTCTCCTTCGCCCAGGGTCATAAAGAGTTGGACCATGCTGTGGGCATGGGTTCCCTTGGCAGGCAGCCCCAACGCCTGTGAGACGCCGACATTCGAGGTAAAGATAGCCCCTCCGATCAGGGCGGCGCGCGCGCCGGCATTGGCGCCGTGCCCCTGGGCGCGGCGCATGCCGAATTCGAGAACGGCATGCCCGCGCCCGCTCTCGGTAATGCGCGAGGCCTTGGTGGCGATCAGCGTCGGGTAGTTGAGGGCGTTGAGCAGCGGCGTCTCCAGGATCTGCGCCATGGCGAGCGGTCCCCGGACGATGGTCAACGGTTCGTGGGGATGGACGACGCGGCCTTCGGGGATGGCGCGCAGCGAGATGCCGCTGAAGTCGCCATGTTTGCCGAGCCAGGTCAGAAAGTCGTCGGCAAAGAGGCGCGTGCCCGCATTGCTGGTCTGGCGGCGCAGATAGTCGATCTCGTCGGCGTGAAAGTGCGTCTGCTGCATCCAGTCGATCAGCCATTCTAGGCCGGCGGCGACACAGTAGCCGGCCTGGTGGCTATCATAGTTGGGGTTGCGCCGGTAGAAATGGTCGAACAGCACTTCGGACTCATGCAGCCCGACCCGGTAATAGAGCTGGGCCATGGTCAACTGGTACATATCGGTGAAAAGTATGCCTTCCATAGGACGGTAGGCGGCAGCCTGCATTGGTGCATCTCCTTACTGTTAGCCTGAACGGGCACGCATGCCCGTGTGGGTGCGTCGGCCCGATTGTAACACGCGTCGCCGTCGAGATCGCAGCGCCGGCTGCGCCGCTGCGCGCCGCGGGAGTGGCGCAGCGGCTTCTATGCCAAGCGTGGCGGGCTGGCGTATAATGGAAACTCAATCCCACGGCGGGCGCGGTCTAGACGCGCTTTTACGCGACACTTCTTGGTCTGAGGTCTCATGGGCGAGCAGATATATACCAACTCCGATCATCCACAGCCGGGCGACTCGGCTGTGCCGTCTGAAGGACATTCAGAAGCACATTCAGAGGCGCGTGTGGTCTTCCAGCCCAACGGTCGCCAGGGGACGGTCGCCGTGGGCGCCAATCTGTTGGAGGCGGCGCGGCGACTGGGGGTGGAGATCGAGTCGATCTGCGGCGGGCATCAGACCTGCGGCAAGTGCAAGGTGCTGGTCGAGGAGGGGGAGTTTGCCAAGTATGGGCTGCACTCCAACGCCGGCCATCTCTCGCCGCCAGAGGCGCGCGAGCATGACTACGCCGCGCAGCATGGCTTTGCCGCCGGCGCGCGTCTGAGCTGTGCCTGCCAAGTGACCGGCGACCTGGTGATCCGCGTGCCGGAGGAAAGCCAGGTGCGTAAACAGGTGGTGCGCAAGGGGCCGGGCGGGGCGCGCCCGGTGACTGCGGATGCGGCCATGCGCCTCTTCTATGTGGAACTGCCCCCCGCCGAGCTGCGTGACCATCGGGGTGACTGGGAGCGGCTGCAGGCTGAACTAGAGCGGGTCCACGGCCTGCAAGGGCTGCGCATCGACCTGCCGGCGCTGCGCAGCCTACAGCCGGCGCTGGCCGCGGCCAAACGCGCCGTGACCGTAACGGTCTATGACCGGCGAGAGGTGGTGCGCGTGCAGCCGGGCTTCGACGATGCGATCTATGGCCTGGCCGTGGATGTGGGCACGACGACCGTCGCCGGCCATCTCTGTCA
>QEUY01000153.1 GCA_003577365.1 Chloroflexota bacterium
CAGCACCAGGCGCGCATCGGTCAAGCGGCGGCTGGTCAGGCTGTAATCGCGGGCGCGGCCCATCGCGCCTGTATAGAAGTTGGCGATCTGGTTCTGGTCGAGGTCTGTGCTGACAAAGAAAGTTGCGGTCAGCTCGTTTGGAATCTCGATGATCTGCTCCGTGCTCAGCCCCTGCTCCTCCAGCCAGCGGCGATAGTCGCCAAAGTCCTCGCCGACCGTGGCCAAGATGATCGGTGCGCCGCCCAACAGCCGCATGGTATAGGCGACATTGGCCGCCACGCCGCCGCGCTCGCGGCGCATCGAATCGGCCAAAAAGCTGACGCTCAACGACTGCAACTGGTCGGGCAGAATATGGTCGCGAAAACGCCCCGGAAAGTGCATCAAATAGTCATAGGCCACCGAGCCGGTGATCACAAACGCCATCAGTCGATCCTTTCGACGCCGCCCAAGCCGCGGGCTATGCCTTGTTCAGATCCATCCATTTGACAATGCCCGGCGGCGGCACATGCGCTTTCAACTGCTCCAGCAGCGCCGCCGGGTCGGTCCCCTCCACCACCAGCTTGCGGTGATGGGGCCGGATAAAGCCTTCGTCCACGCCGTGGTCGAACCACTGCAACAGCGCGTCATAATAGCCGTCGATGTTGAGCAGCCCGACCGGCTTGGCGTGGATACCCAACTGGCCCCAGGTCAGCGCCTCGGCCAGTTCGTCCATCGTGCCCAATCCACCGGGCAGGGCGATAAAGCCATCGGACAGCGCGGCCATCTTGGCCTTGCGTGCGTGCATGGTGTCGACCACGATCATGTCGCCGATCGGCTGGCCCATGACCTCACGCGCCGTCAGCGGCGTCGGGATCACCCCCACGACCGGTGCGCCCGCCTCTTGCGCGGCCCGCGCCAGCGCGCCCATCAACCCCACGCTGCCCCCGCCATAGACCAGCCGCAGCCCACGCCGGCCCAGTTCTTGGCCCAGCGCAATGGCGGCCTCGATATAGACCGGCTTGAGGCCGGGGTTTGCACCACAAAAGACGCCAATCGAGCTCAGGGTGTTCATGCGCTGGGGTGCGCGCCGCGGCGCTGGGCGCGCGTCGCCTGAATGCGCGCCTCGGCGGTCTCTTTGGCCTGGCGCAACGACTCACGAAAGGGCGGATAGCAGATGCCCTCTTCGGTGATAATGCCTGTGAGGTAACGATGGGGCGTCACGTCGAAGGCGGGGTTATAGACCGGCACGCCCTCCGGCGCGACCAGAGTGTCGCCGATATGCGTGATCTCGCGCGCGTCGCGTTCCTCAATGGGGATGAGGTCGCCATCGGCCAAGTTGAGGTCAATCGTGCTGGTGGGGACCACCGCATAGACGGGGATGCCGTTCTCGCGCGCCAGCACGCTGATCTGGTAGCTGCCGATCTTGTTGGCGACATCGCCGTTGGCGGCCACGCGGTCGGCCCCAAAGATCACCACGTCCACCTTGCCGGCGCGCATCAGAGAGCCGGCGGCGTTGTCGGCGATCAGATGCATAGGCACTTCGGCGCGCATCAACTCCCACGCCGTCAAACGCGCCCCTTGCAGCCGCGGCCGCGTCTCGTCCACCCAGACATGGATGCGCTTGCCCTGCTCCTGGCAGGCATAGATCACGCCCAGCGCCGTGCCAAAGTCGACCGTCGCCAGCGAGCCGGTGTTGCAGTGGTGCAGCAGGTTGGCGCCGTCGGGGATCACCGCCGCGCCGTTGTAGCCCATGCGCCGGTTGATCGCCACATCCTCGTCGGCCAGCGCCTCAGCCTCAGCCAGCAGCGCGGCGGCGACCATGGCGAGGGTTGCGCCCGGCTCGGCGGCGACGCTGTGCGCCAGTTCCAACAGCCGAGCCGTCGCCCAACTGAGGTTGACCGCGGTGGGCCGCGCCGCGTCCAAAACCGCCTTGGCCGCGGCCAGATCGTCCAGCAAGGCGTCGACGGTGGTCGCCGGGCTGGTCTGCGCGGCCAGGGCCATGCCATAGGCCCCGGTTGCGCCGATGGCCGGTGCACCGCGCACCGCCATATCACGGATGCTGTGCGCCACGGCCTCGACGCTGTCAAAGCGGGCGATCACGGTTTCGGCGGGCAGCAGCCGCTGGTCGATCATCTGGACTTGGCCGTCTTGCCAAAAGACTGTACGCATGAGTTCTTCAACCCCCAACAAAAAACACCCTCTGGAGCAGATCCCAGAAGGTGCCGGATATTCGGCGTCTGGCGCAACCGGCTCGCCCGGTCACACCCTCCCCACTGAGGTCATGGGATATCACGTTTTGCGAATGCCGGCAACGTTGTGTTGGCTCAACACAACTCGCATAGACCATGGCCTATGCCCGGCGCATCGTCGCAACAACCGGATACCGGGACTCCAGTGGGTTGTCGGGGGCTTGGCGCTGGATTGTCGCCCCCCGTCATCTACGCCCATCTATGGGTGGCGCAGCACAATGGCCCCGCCAAGGTTGACAGGGTAGCACATCTGCAGACGGCTGTCAAACAAACCGCGTTTCAAAGCCCCATCCGCTCCACCAACGTGCGCATGTCGGGCACTTCGAGGTCGGGCATCACGTCGACCGGCAGCGACAGCCCCGTGCCTGGCAGCAGGCTGGCACGGTTGACCCAGACCGAGGTGAAGCCCTGCGCCTGGGCGGGCACATGGTCATGAAAGAGGCTTTGCGCCACATGCAAAATCTGCTCCTTGGGCACAGCCAGCCGGGCCAGCGCCGCCTCAAAATGGCGCGGGTTGGGCTTATAGCTCCCCACCTGCTGCGCCGTGATCACGGCGTCAAAGGTCACGCCCAGCCGCTTTTCGGAAGCCGCAAAAAGATCGTCGTCGATGTTGGAGAGGATCGCCAACTGATAGCGGCGCTGCAGCCGGCGCAGCGCCTCGCTCGAATCATGGAACGGCGGCCATTGCCCCACCGAATCGGCCAGCGCGTCCAATTCCCCGTCGTGCGGCGTGAAGCCCAGTTCCACCGCCAGCCCGGCCATCACCCCGCGCAACACCTCGCGATAGGGGATGTAGGGTCCCGCCTCCAGTTCGGCTTCTAACTTTGCATACAGCTGGAGGAGAGCTGTATCCAGCACCACCAGCCCATGCCGCTGCAACACCGGCTGGACGGCGCGCAAAATCCCCGTCTCCCAGTCGATCAGCGTGCCGTAGCAGTCAAAGGTCAAATGGGTAAATCGCTCAAAATCAAGCATGCGCGGCTCTTTCTCCAAAGCGTGGCAAGGCATGGGTGGGTCACTTCCTTCGGGCGTGAAGTCGTGCTGGCGTGGAGTGTAGCCAACTCGCCCCCATCCCGCAAATTCCTTTTTCCCTCTCCCCTCCGCTTCCTCACCTCTTCTCTAGCCCCTCTTCTCTAGCCTCTCTTCTCTGGCCTTTGCGTTCTTTGCAGTGAATCTTCTCCGCGCATCTCCAGAGGGAATTGTTTCCGTCTTGACAACAGAACATATGTTCTGTACCCTAGAATCACCTCCACGAATCCTAGCGAGGGCTGGACCTGTATGGAAAGAAGGTGGCATATGCCGATCCGGCGTGGCGCGCTCGAAGCGCAAGCCGACCGCATCGAGGCTATCCTGGCACAGCACCGCGTGCCTGGGCAGATCGACGGCGGGGTTGTGACCCCGCGCATGGTGCAATATCATCTGTGCACGCCGCTGGGCGTCAAGGTGGGTAAAGTGGCGGCGCTGGCCGAGGAACTGGCGCTGGCGCTCGGCTGCCGCGACGTGCGCATCTACCGCCGCGAAGGCAAACTCCTGGTCGAGGTCCCGCGGCGCATCCCCGCCCCCGTGCGGCTGCTGCCTTTGTGTGAAGCCATGGAGCCGCCCGCCGCGGGTACGGCGCTCTTGGGGGTGGAGGGCAGCGGCGCGCCGCTCCTGCTGCGCCTCCCCTCGCCCGACGTGGTGCATGTCTTGATCGCGGGGACGACGGGCAGCGGCAAGACCGCGCTGGCGCGCACGCTGCTTGCGTCGCTGGCCTATTTTCACAGCCCCGATGCCGTACGCCTGCTGCTGATCGACCCCAAGGGCCGCGGCTTTGGCCCGTTGACGGCCCTGCCCCATGTATTGGGCCAGGTGGTGGACACGCCCGAAGCGGGCGCGGCGCGGCTGGCCCAGATCGCGCAGGAGATGGAGCGCCGCGACCGCGCCGGCGTCAACCGCCCGCTGCTGGTGGTCGCCATCGACGAACTGGCCGACCTGCTCCAGACCGGCGGACGCACGCTGGAGGCGATGATCACGCGCCTGGCGCAGCGCGGGCGCGAGGCGGGCGTGCATCTGGTGGCCTGTACGCAGAAACCAACGGCCACCTTGATCGGCGGCGCGATGAAGGCCAACTTCCCGGTGCGGCTGGTGGGTGCGGTCGCCTCGCGCGACGAGGCGCGTTACGCCACCGGTCTGCGCGACAGCGGCGCGGAAAAGCTCGAAGGCAAGGGCGATTTTTTGCTGGTGGCTAAGGGGGAAGCCGTGCGCTTTCAGGCGGCTTGGCTGGGGCCGGCTGACCTGGCGGCAGTCGCAGCGCACAGCCGTGCGCGCGGGCAGGCACAGGGAGCAGGACAGAATGAGGGGGAGAAACGATGAAACGTTATCTTGGCTTGCTGCTGTTGGTCTTTGTCGGCGTGGCGGGCTGGCGCATCGGCGGCAGCCTCAGCCCCGATGCGCTGAGCATGGCGGTGGGGGTTCTCTTTGGCGTCATGGCCGGAGTCCCGGCGGCGCTGCTGGTGATGGCAAGCGGGCGGCGGCGCGACAACGCCGCCGAGCAGGATCGCCGGCACGCGGGCAATGCCATGTGGGGCCACTACGCGCCGCAGCCGCCGGTGATCGTCGTCGCCGGTCCGCCGGCCCTGCAACCCTCGCCAGGGCAGGTGGGCTTCGCCGGGTCGGGCTGGCAGCCGGGCGAGCGCAGCGCGCGCAGCTTCAAGGTCGCCGGCGAACGCGAAGAGTTGATCGAGGATTGGTAGCAGTAGCAGTCCGGTGCTGCGCCTAAAGAACAACGCCCGGTAAACCGGGCTTCAGAGATCAGTCTACCTAATCCGACTGCTCTCTGAAGCCCCATTTCATGGGGTGTCACCCTTTAGCCCGGCAGCTTCAGCTTGGGGTGGGCAGCTCGGCCCGCAGCCCAATCCGGGATGACCCATGCAATTTTCTACTGCACCACCAGCCGGTAGACCGTCCCGCTCGCCAGGTCGGTCACATAGAGTTCGCCCGCCTCGTCCTCGCCAAACGAGCTGACCATCGCCCCGCTCCGCAACATCTCATAGGTCGCCCAGCCATCTCCCTCCGGCACGGTGGCCCACATCACGCCGCTGCAGTAATCGGCAAAGAGATAGACGCCATTGAGCGCAGGGAATGCGCTGCCCCGGTAGACATAGCCCCCCGTCACCGAGCATCCACTGCTGTGGTCATACTCGGCCACCGGCATCACCAGCCCATCGCCGCGGCAGTCGGCGCTCTGGAAGCAGTGCATCCCTTCCATGATCGGCCAGCCGTAGTTGAGGCCGCCCGGGCTGCCCGCGGGCGTGACGTTGACCTCCTCGTATTGATTCTGCCCCACGTCCGCGATCCAGAGATCGCCGGTGGCGCGGTCAAAGCTAAAACGCCAGGGGTTGCGCAGCCCCAGCGCCCACGCCTCGTCCACTACATCGGCCCCGTTCCAGTCCGCTTCCACCCAGGGATTATCGGCAGGGATCGTATAGGGGACATCGGGGTTGCTGGTCACATCCAGACGCAGCATCTTGCCCAGGAGCGTAGCCGGGTTCTGGGCATTGCCAAAGCGGTCGTTGGCCCCGCCGCCGTCGCCCATCCCGATCCACAGATAGCCGTCCGGCCCAAAGAGCACCATGCCGCCGTTGTGGTTGGCCGCAGGCTGATCGACCTGGAGCGTCACAAACTCGCTGGCCGGGTCGGCCTGGTTCGGCGTCTCGGCGGGCGTGTGGAAGCGGCTGACCACCGTGTCGCCGTTGAGGTCCGTATAGTTGACCCAGAAATAGCCCGTCTCTGAATAGTTCGGGGCGAAGGCCAGCCCCAACAGCCCCTGCTCGCTGGCCGAACTGCCCACGCGGTCGGTCAGGTCGAGAAAGGCAGGCTGGACGACTTGCCCGCCGGCCACGATATGGATCAGCCCTGGCTTCTCCACGACAAAGAGGCGGCCGCTGCCGTCGCCGGCGTGGGTCACAAACAGCGGGCCGGCCAGTCCTTCGGCCACGACCTCTAGCCCCAGGCTTACCTGGTCGGGGGCAAAGGCGGGCGGCGCGGCCTCAGACGGCGCATCAGCGGCTGTTGCCTCAGGCTGGGGCGTCACCGTCGGCAGCGCCGCGGGCGCGGCGGCATCCGTGACTTCGGCATTTTCGGTGATCTCTGTATTCTCGCTGACCGGCGCACCCGCCGTGGGCGCTGCCGTCTCGGTAAGTGCGGCTGTCTCCATCAGCACATAGGTTGCCGTGGGCGCGGCGGCCACGTCTGCGGCCACTTCGGCGGGAGTCGCGGTCGCCGCTGGAGAGGGGGTTGAACACGCGGCCAGCAGCCAGACGGACGCGGCCATCCAGGCCAGCAGCCGCAGCCGTCTTACCGTCCATCGAAACCTCTTCATGCAGGTACATCCTTTCCAGCTACGATCAGGATGATGCTCACCCTAATCAGGGTTATCGTAGCGGCAGTATGCTGCACTTTCAGGGCGAGGTCGGTAAGACGGTCGTCATTCTCTCTGAGCTATTCCACGTCCAGCTATTCGCCGCGCAGCAGTTGGCCCAGGTTGATGTTGAGGCCGCCGCTGCGCCCCTCGCCGCCGGCCTGGGGCATGAACTGGGCGATCTTCTGCGCCAGCCGGTCCATGGGCATGGTCTGCAGCCAGACGCGGCCCGGCCCGCGCAGCGTCGCCAAGAACAGCCCTTCGCCGCCGAGCAGGATGTTGCGGAAGCCGCGCACGATCTCCACGTCAAAATCGACCGACGGTTCAAACATCGCCACATGGCCGGTGTCGACGCGCAGCAACTCGCCCGCAGCCAGCGTCTTTTCCACAATCTCGCCGTCGAAGTTGACAAACGCCAGCCCCGGCCCGGTCAGCTTTTGCAGGATAAACCCTTCGCCGCCAAAGAGACCCGCCCCAAACCGTTTGCGGAAATGCAAGTCCAGGTCCACGCTCTTTTCAGCGCACATAAACGAATCTTTCTGGACGATCATCGATTGGCCGGCGCTGAGGTTGAGTTCCAAAATCTTGCCGGGGAACTCGCCGGAAAAGGCGATCTCACCCTGACCGCGGGTGACATAGTAATCGACGATAAAGAGCGACTCGCCGGAGAGGGCGCGCTTAAACATCTTGCCGACGCCGCCGCCGGTATTGGTCTGCATCTCCACCTGCTGGGTCATCCAGCTCATGCCGCCCGACGACGAAAAGATGCGTTCGCCGGGGTTGAGCGTCACGGTGAGGACAGGCAGCGTCGTCCCCTCGATACGATATTGAACAGCCATGCTAGACCTCCTAATGTCATAGTCCTAGTGTCATGGTCCCCTATGAAGGGTAAAGATATTCAAGTTGCCGCCTTGCGAAACGATCAACCGCAAAGAACGCAAAGTCCAGAAGAGAGAATAAACGTAGGTGCGGTTTTCTGATCGCATATAGACGCGCTGACCGGAACGTGTGGCCGGAAACCACACCACGATCTGCATAGGGCTATTATAACGGACATTACGTGCGATTGACCCGCGGGTTGCAGTGGAAGGGCCTGGGCTAGAGGGAGAACGCCAACCGCGGCGGATAG
>QEUY01000154.1 GCA_003577365.1 Chloroflexota bacterium
GGAGTAAGCACAAACTCGCCCCAGCCGGGGTCCAGCGACCAAAAACAGCGGAACTGCCCATCGGCGGCCCGCAGCGGGTTAAAGCCGATGCGCCCTTGCGTCAAATCAAACTCGAAGCCGCTAAAGGCGTTGAGCAGCGCATAGGACGCCATCGAGCGCGCATAGTTGCTGCCGCATTCAAACTCGTTCCACGGGTTGCGCCGCTCGCCGTCATAGCGCCGCCGCACCGCCTCGACACATTCCATGCCCTCGTCCACCAGCCCATTCATGATCATGTGGATGGCGGCGGAATACTCAAACCCGTTCATCGTCTCCTGCGAATAGGGCGCAGGGATGACCGGCTTTTGGCTGCCTTCGGGCCAGGCGCAGATCACCAGCCCGCCCTCGTCGTTGAGACAGTAGATGCGGTCGGGGTTGTAGACCTGGCGCATGACCGGGATGTAGTTGTATTTGTAGATGGCGGCGTTGGCCTGGCGCACCTGCGCCGGGTCGAAAATTTCACCCAGCCCATAGAGGCTGGCATGCCACTGGCCCAAGATCTGGTCGATACTGCTGCCCTCGGCGATCTGGTACTTGATCTCGCCGTGCTCCTCCGTCCAGTAGGCCTGCAGCGCCGAACCGCCTTGGATCACCAAGTCATCCTCAAAGGCTTCGATGATACTGCGGTCGTTGAGGTCGATCTGTTGGAAGTAATATTCGCCGTTGAATAGATGCTCGTCGACCCAAGCCTTGCCGCGGGCAAAAATGGCACGGTATTCGGCGGCGCAGTCCGTCTCGCCCAATGCCCCGGCCATTGCGGCGGCGGCCTTGAGCGCGGCCAAATACATGCCGCTCAGCCAGGAATTGGGGCCGAAAAGCTCCATATCCAGTGTGTGATGCTGGCGACCCCAGAGCACGCCCGTTTTATCCGGGTCCCAACGGTCAATGTTGCGTGGGCTCCAGGCAAACTCCAACGACTTTTTGACCGCGGGCCACAGCCCACGCAGCCACGCCGTATCGCCACAGACCTTCCAGTCACGATAGGTCTTGAGCACCCCGCCAAACTGCCCATCGCAGCAGGGGCGGAACTCCCAGAAGCTGGAGCCGATCGGCAGTTGCAGCCGGAAGGGCATGCCGCCGTCGGGGCGTAGGTTATAGGCATAGTCGGCATCGCGCATGCTGCGTTCTAATTTGGGGAAGAGGAACGGCAGCGCCTGGGCATAGTTCCAGACATGCGTGCAGCTCCCCTCGCAGCAGCCGGCCGCGGCGTGACAGCCTTCCCAGCCATAGAAGGTGCCGTCTTCCAGCCGCAGCACGGTGGGCGACTTGAGGATCGAGATATTGGCCGAGATCGCATCCAGGGCCGCGGGCGGCAGGTCGGAGGCAAAGAGCGCGTCATGGTAGCGCCGGGTCTCGTCCGCCAGCCGGTCCCACTCGGTCAGCACATATTGGGCGCTGGCCTGCGAATCGGGCCAGACCGTCGCATAGTAGTTGCGCCAACTGTTCGGCTCCTTGGGGTGCTGCTTCCAGTAGTTCTCACAGTTGGGGAAACTCCAGGTGATCACAAAGCGCACGCGGCGCGTCTCGCCCGGCGCCACCGGAACATGCACGGCCAGCAGCCCTTCGTTGGCGTTGCCCGTCTGTTTTTCAGGGTAGACGCGGTTTTTGAAGGGGCCGGGCGTCATCAGGTCGTGCCAGTAGACCTCCAGGTTGTCGAACCAGGCTCCACGGAACCAATACTGCTGCCAACTGACCGTCACCTCCTCCGTCTGCCCGGCGTCGGTCGCCAGCGTCAAGTCGCCATAGCCGATCGCCGCTGGGTCCACGCCGTCACTGCGCAGATGGAGCGCATGGCCCCAGGCGTGCTGCTCCACCGTGTTGAGGTTGTTGGCGGGCAGCGGGTTGGCAAGCACGCCCGCCAGGGTATAGGTCAGCGGTGCAGCGGTCGGGTTGGTGATGCTGAATTCGAAGAGGGCGGCGGGGATGCTGGAATCTTTGTCGTTGGTGGGAATCAACGGGTTGAAGGCGCGCAGCACAACCCGGCCCGGAAAGTCGTCGTCGTGAAAGGTCAACTCGGCCAGCGGGTATTCGCCGCGGAAATCCACGCCGACAAAGTGGGGCAGCCCGGTCAGGTATTCGCGGCGCGGCCCCCAACCAAAGCCGCGATACATCCCGCCCGTGAACTCCCCTTGATAGGGTGGGGTCAGGTCGCCGTGACAGATGCGCGCCGCGACCACACGCTCGCCGTCCTCGGCGCGCACGGCAAAATGCGAAAAACCGTTGACGCTGCCCTTGTTGGGCCGGTTGAAGATCTCCCAGTCAATCAGCCGGCCATTGCCGGCCAGCCCAATACAGCCGGAGCCGATGCCCCCCAGCGGGAAGCTGATCTGGCTGGTCTTGGCCCCGTGATAGAGAAAATGATCCATCTTTCCTCCTTGGAGAGACATAACCGCAAAGGACGCAGAGCACGCTATATCCAGAGAGGAAGACAGCAAATAGAAGATAGGAAATAGGAGAGCACATAGGAGATGGCGCGGACTCTGCCCCTATTTTCCACTTTCTATTTTCTCGCTTCTCTCCTTTGCGCCCTTTGCGTTCTCTGCGGTGAATTATATCTTGTCTTGAACAAGGCGCGCGGCGCTGGCGACGATCATCTCGCCTGCCTCCGGCGCGAGCACAGCAGGATAGCCATAGTATTTGTAAGCGTCGTCGATCTCATAGCCGCCCTGGGGATAGGCGCGGCGCGCCGGGATATAGCCGATGCTGTCGTTGGCAAACCCCACCACCATCACCGGCGCAGCGGGGGCAGCGACCTTGATCTGCAACCCCAGTTCGACAAAGAGTTCACCCGGCACGCCGACAATCGTCAGTTTGCCCACGTGCAGCGTGTGGATCTCGGCAGGCACGGTGGCGTGCAATGTGCGATCCTTGTGCATGTCGAGGATGCGCTCGGTCCAGCCGGCCAGAGCGCGCGCGATGCGCGCCTGCAGCGGTTCGCGGCGACCTTCGGCCTCCAGCGCCTGTTGTCGATAGCCTGCACGCAGCCGCAAGAGCTGCTCGCGGCTGGGCAGATCGGCCAGGGGCAGCGCCAGGATCTCGCCTTCGGTGTCGAGCGGTGTGCCGTCGAGCGGCATACAGACGGGCAGCACGCGCAGCGTCTCACCCGCCACCGCCTGCCCGATCTGGGCGAGAACGGCGTCGCCGCGCGCCACCGGCCCCACATCGCCGATCGCGCCGGTCAGAAAAAGACAGACGGCCCCGGTCGCCGCTTCGACCTGGGCGCAGACATAGCCCGGATAGTCGGCAGAAACCAGCGTGTTGTCGGCAGACAGCGCGGTGGGATGGCAGGCATAGTTGACGACGACGGCCAGCGGCGCGCCATCTGCCCTATCCACGCGCAAGACTTCGACCGCAGGGTCTATCACGTCGCCGGGCGTGCGCCGGTTGTGGACGCCGGTGGCGGACGAGCCTTTGCCCACGGCCAGCATCGCCGGCTGCAGCGCACTCTGCGCCTGGCGCACCAGCGCGACGATGCGCGCTTGCAGCTCTTCGACATAGGCAGGGTCAGGGTCGCCGCAGTCCTGCAGGAAGAAGGTAGCGGGGCCGGCGTGGGTGTGGGTGGCGGCAAGCATCACCTGGAGGCCGGGGATGCCGGTCGCCAACGTGATGCGTCTGCGTGTATCGTGGACAAATTCGCGCTCCAGGCTGAGCAAATCACAACTGACCAGGGCGATCTGGCGCTGGCCGTCGTCCAGCGCCAAGGCGCGGGCATAGAGCGGGTCGCGCACGCCGGTCGACGGGTTTTGGCGGGCAATGTAGCCGGTCAGGTCGATACCGGGAGAGGGTGTGATCTCGACTCGAGCCACACCGGCGCGCAAACTTGGTGGCATGAGCATCCTTCTAGGGTGGTGGATGGGGATCGCCTAGAAGAATTGTAGTGGCGCGCCGGTGAAACGGCAAGTAGCGGTATAGGGGCTATTGGCGCAGGGGCTACTTGTGAGAGGCGCAGCAGGCGGCGTTGAGTTTTGCCAACAGCCCTTCCAAGTTTTCCAGCTTGCAGTGGCCCGGCGTCTCGTCGAGCCGCAGGATCTGCACCGTAGGGCCGCAGTAGGCCACCGGATGGACACCGTGCTCTTGGAAGATGCGCTCGGCATCCGGCACAGCCGCCAAAACTTCGGCCAGCGTCATGCTGCCGGTGATCGGGCCGGCGTTGGGGTCGGGCAGAGGTCGAGAGCTATTCCACATCGCGTGCTACCTTTCGTCGCCACTCACGGCTATGCGCAGCCTTTGGCTGGCCTTACCGTATCTTGTTTTATGCGCCGGGCCGGCTGAGTTCTGCGCCGGATTCGATGCCAGGGTCGACGGCTGCACGCAGATCGGCCAGGAGTTGCTCGCGATCCAGACTATAGATGACCGCGACCTCATCCACTGTCTCGAACGGAGCCATGACACAGCCGACACAGGCCGTGCCATAGCGCATAAAGACAGAGATGGTTGCAGGCCAGCGGGCCAAAGTTTCGGCAACAGTCAGATCGCCAGTTGGGACCGGCATTGGGTCACTCCTTTAGCTGCGAGTATAGCCGCAAAGTCGGCAGCGTTCTTTGCGACAGCGCAAAGAACGGTCTCCCCGCCGCGTGTATCGTGAGATCGGGTCATCCCGTCTCCTTGGGCGGGGGAGGAGGAGGCAGGTCTTCGGCAAGGGCGACCAGTCGATGGGGCACGCGCACCAGGATTCGCGTCCTGCCGCTTGCTACTATCCCCTCCTCCTCCCACCGGCTCAGGATGCGGCTGACCGTGTACAGTGTGGCGCCCGTCATCTGGGCCAGGTCTTGGCGCGAGAGGGCGAAGTCAATCAGGACGCCGCCCTCCACACGGCGGCCCGTCTGGCGCACCAAGCGCAGCAGAGCGCGGGCGACCCGCTGCTCGACCCGCTCGGTCGCTAGCTCGCGCAGCCGGTCTTGCAGGTCTTGCACGCGCCCGGCGAGGTGGCGCACCAAGTTGAGGGCCAGCCGGGGCGAACGCTCCAGCAGCGCCGCCAGCGAGGGCGCATCCCAAGCCAGCGCGCTGCAGTCGCCCACGGCCTCGGCTCCCGCCGGGTAGACAGCCTCTCCCAGCGCGGCGATCTCCCCGAAGATCTGACCGGGCGAGACAAAGCGTATGACCACCTGGTGACCTTCGGGCGTGATCTGCGTGAGACGCACATGGCCCGCGGTCAACAGATAGAGCGCCGTGGCGGGGTCGCCCTGATGAAAGAAAAAGCCGCCACGCGCCTGCGTGCGCGTGCGCGCCTGCTCGGCCAAGACAGCCAGGTCGGCGGCGGGCAAATTGTGGAAGAGGGCGGCCTGCTGCAGCAGGTCCAGCTCGGAAGGAGGTTGTGCCGGCAACGCGATCACTTCCTAAGTAGCTAGCGCGAATTGGATAGGGCAGCTCTGGGCGTAGGGCTGCGGGGCGCAGATCCTGCCCCCATTCTACTCGAATCTACGCCCAACCGAGAATCGGTCCGCCGCCCAGCGGCGTCGACCCCGCGGCAGTTTGATGCCGAATGAACCAGCGAAGGAGTCATGCTTATGACCCATGTGATCACCAGTTTGTGCATCCGCGATGGCGCGTGTGTCGAGGTTTGCCCGGTAGAATGCATCGTGCCAGGCCCCAAAGACGGCGATTGGCCGATCTTCTACATCGACCCCGACACTTGCATCGACTGCGGTGCGTGTGTGCCCGAATGTCCGGTCGACGCCATCTTCCCCGAAGAAGATGTGCCCGACGACTTTGCCGGCGATATCGAGTTGAACGCGGCGTTCTTCACCGATGGACCCGGCTATTGGGCGTATAACTTGGAAGAGGAGCGAGTGCGCGAGTAACCGTACACCCTTACCCAAAGCCACATGTTAGGGAGCGACCAGAGGCCGATCTATCCGGATCGGCCTCTGGCGATTGGTCGAGCGAGCAGCCCATGGGCGCAGGCGGCGAGAGCAGGCGGGCGTTTTTGCGCGGCGCATCAGGATAGGGCAGAATGGGGGCAAGCCGGCGCGGCGCGCCGGCTATATTGACGGCTATCCCCAAACCCTGTGGCACGCTACCTAGCCTAATAGAACTGTGAGGAGTGGCATGATTCAGACACCCGACATCCAGCGCCCATCGAAGGAGTTGATCGAGGGGCTGGCGCATATCGGCAGCGCCACCGCTGCCGGCGACCTGAGCAAGCTGGGCATCCGCGACGCGCACATCCGCGGCCCGCGCCCCTTTACCCCTGGCAAGGCGGTCTGCGGCCCGGCGTTGACGCTGCAAATGATGCCCAAGCGCGAGGATCAATACTCGGTGGGCGAATACAGCGACCCGGAAGTGCAGCTTCACCGCCATGTGCTCTATCACACCCAGCCGGGGGATATCGTGGTCGTCGACGCGCGCAACGACCTGGGCAGTGGCATCTTCGGCGACATGATGCTCACCTATTTCAAGGGCAAGGGCGGCGCAGGCGTCGTGATCAACGGCTGCATCCGCGACTATCCCAAGGCCCAAAAATTGGGCATCGGGCTGTGGCTGGAGGGGACGACCCCCAACTTCCACACGCAGACCAACCTCTTCCCCTATGCGGTCAACATACCGATCGGCATCAACAACTGCTTGGTCATGCCCGGCGACATCATCATCGCCGACGACGACGGCGTGGTGGTCGTGCCGATCTCGCTGGCCGAACAGCTCCTGGAGCGGGGCCGCGAGCACGCCGAATGGGAAGACTTCTCGCGCGAGCGGCTGATGCAGGGCGGCGAGCTGCGCCGCTACTATCCGCTCTCGGACGAAGCGCGCCCCGAATACGAGGAGTGGAAGAAGGCTCACGGACGCTAGGCCCCGCGGCACGAGCTTTTCTATATGGCTCTATTCTCCGTACGGACACGATATATCGTGTCCGTATATCGTGTCCGTACGGCGCGGATGCTATGTACCTCTGGCTAGGCCGCTGCAGCCGCGGCCAACGACTGCCGGTCGTTCCAGCGCAGATACATCTTGGTGAACTCCTCGGCAATGGCCGGGATCAGCGCCAGCCCCACCACGATCAGCCATTCGGTCGGGGCCAGGAAATGGGTGTTGAAGACCGGCTGCAGGAAAGGCACGTTGACCACCAGCAGCAGCAGCAGCAGCGACAGCCCCACGGCGTACTGCATATAGCGGTTGGAGAAGACCCCCAGCCGGAAGACCGAGACCCGCTCCGAGCGCACCGTATAGGCACGGAACAACTCGCACAGCGAGAGCGTGACAAAGGCCATCGTCTCGGCGGTCTGCACATCCACCCCGCGCCAGTCGAAGCGCAGGATATAGGCCAGGGCATTGGCCCCTTCGGGGATGGCGCTGCCCATATGCCAGGCCAGCCCCAGCAGAAACGCGCCGAGGACTGCACCGGTCTGGGCGAAGGTCTGGATCAGAATCCCCAGCCGCATTGAGCCGTTGATGATCGATTCATGTTTGGGCCGCGGCGGGCGCTTCATGCCGTCCGGATCGCCCTTTTCCATCGCCAGCGCCAGCGCCGGCGCGCCGTCGGTGAGCAGGTTGAGCCAGAGCAGTTGGATGGCGGTCAACGGCATGGGCAGCCCGGCCAAGGTCGCCAAGAAGATGATCATGATCTCCGCCACGTTGGAGGAGAGCAGGAAGAAGACAAACTTGCGGATGTTGGCGTAGATCACCCGCCCCTGTTCGATGGCGGCGACGATGCTGGCATAGTTGTCGTCGGTCAGCACCATGTCGGCGGTCTCCTTGGCGACATCGGTGCCGGTGAT
>QEUY01000155.1 GCA_003577365.1 Chloroflexota bacterium
TGGTCGCGCCGCAGCCCAGCTTGGCCGCGCTGCGCCTTGCCGGTCTGGTGGGCTTGGCTGCGCTCGGCCTGGCCTGGCTGCCCACGCCCCCCGCGGAAGACAAGCCGCACGCACTGCGCCCGTCCACGCATCAAACCGCCAGTGCGCTCGCGACCTTCACGCTGCTGCCCATCGCCGCCGGCTACCTCGTCAACCTGCGCCTGCCTTTCTTCCCCCCAGGCGGCGAACGCCTGCTGCTCACCGTGCTGCCGCTGCTGCTGCTGTGGCTGGCATGCGGGCTGGACGCTGGCCTCCAGCGGACACGCACCGCCGCCCTGCTCCTGATCCCCCTGCTGCTTGCCGCCGCCGCCGGCATCGCGACCTTCTATACGCTCCCGCGCTATGTTGACCACGACTACCGCCCCATCGTGCGCTACATCACGCAGCGCGGCCGCGATGCAGATACGGTCATCGCCCTCTTTCCCTGGCAAGTGGGCTACTGGCGCGCCTATGGTGTGCGCCTGCCGAATGGCGCATGGCTGCCCCCCCAGCCCGCACCGCTAGACCAAGATGCCTTGGTCTGGAGCCCGGCGCTGGCCGCCACGCTCGACCAGGCGCTGCAGCGCGGAACGGTCTGGTTTCCCGCACCGCTCTCATTCGGCAGCACCCTGCCTGGAGAGATCGAAACCTATCTGGCGCAGGTCGCCCGCAACGCCGAAAACCATTGGTTCTCTCCGACGACGCGCCTCAGCGCCTGGGTGCAGCAGCCGGCTCCCCTGCCCGCCACCGTGGAGCCTATCACGCTGGGGCCGGTCACGCTCGCGGCATCCGCGATCGCGCCCACGACGGTCGCCGCCGCCAACCTGCCTGTTGCCGTCGATCTGACCTGGCAGGGCGACACGCGCGATCTGCACGTCGCCCTGCGCCTGGTGGATGCGTCGGGGCATATCTGGGCGCACCGCGACTACGAACCTTTGGGCAGCTTTGCCCAGCCCGATCGCGCCGGCACGATCCACGAGCGATTGGCGCTGCTCGTCCCGGCGGGGCTGCCTCCTCAGCCCTATACCCTGGCGCTGGGCGTTGGGCCGCGCGGCAGCGACCAGCTCTTTCCCGCCGCCGGCGGGAGCGACCTCACGCCCCTGGCCACGCTGCAGATAACCGCGCCGCCTGCGCCCCTGTCCAGCGCCCGCCTCCCGGCCCAAACCCTGCTCGACCCGCCGCGGGCATCTGCCGGGCTGCGCCTCATCGGCTTCGACGGCATCCCCCCGAACAGCACCTGGCTGGCAGGCACTTCATTGCCGCTCACCCTGTTTGTACAGAACAACCTTATGCCTGGCGACGCTTCGCAGCCCTTATCGCGCCAACTCTGGCTGGGGCTGCGCGACGCGCGCGACCGCACCGTGACCACCTGGACCGGCTGGCCGCTCCCCAACTATCCGGTTGAGAGCTGGCCCGCCGCCGCGCTCGTCCAACTCCCCGCCGCACTGGATTTACCGGCGACTCTGGAAACCGGCGACTACTACGTCGAAGCCGCGTTCGTTCCATCCGGCGATGCCGCTGTGGGTGCACCTGCCCTCTTGGCCCCGATCCGCGTCGAACGCCGCGCCATCAGCCACACGCGTGCCGTCCCGCAAACCGTCCTCGACCCGCCGGCGCAACTTGGCACGCACGCGCTCCTCTACGGCTACACCATCACCCGCATGGCCGACCGGCTGCTGGTCGAACTCGACTGGGAAGTCATCCAGACGCTGTGGCCCCCCCATAACATCTTCGTCCACTTGGTCGCGCCCGACGGCACGCTGCTCGCCCAAGACGACGGCCCCCCCATGACCGCCGCGGGCGCGGCCCCTACGGGCAGTTGGCTGCCTAGCGAGTTTCTGCGCACCCAACATACACTGCCCCTCGCCGGCCCACTGTCGTCGGAGACGACCGGCCTCACCCTGCAGGTAGGCCTCTATGCACCCGCCACCCAAGTGCGTTTGCCTGTCTCGGTGAATGGCTCCCCGGCAGGCGACGCCGTGTTGCTCCCGCTGCCCGCGCCAGCGAACTAGCGATCTTGCAACCCAAAGTGCGGCAATCCGTAGTACAATAGGAAGGCGCGTTCAGTTCAACCAACTTGGAGGTAAAGATGGAGACCCAACCCGGAAACGGTCAGCAGCAGGAACCTGCCGGCGGGAGTGAGGCGCAAGGCAGCCAAAGCCGCAGTGGACAGGAATTAATGGACGAGTTGAATCGTCTGGGCACAAAGTTTGTCGAGGTGGTGGACGTGGCCTGGAACAGCGAACAGCGCCGCCGCATCGAAGACGATCTGCGCAAAGGGCTTGAATCCTTAGCCACGTCGCTTGAGGATGGCATCAAAAAGGTCGGCGAAAGCAAGCAGGCGCGCGAATTCATCGACACAGCCGAAGATGTCGCCGAGTCTGTCTCCGCCAAGATGCGCACCAACAAGGTTGCCAACGACCTCGCCGATGCCCTGGCCGGCGGGCTGCGCGCCCTGAGCGAGAGCCTGGATCGACTGGCCAAAGACATGCGGGCCAAAAGCGAGGGCGAGACAACGCCGCCGCAGACCCCGCCGCCCGCCGCCGAAGCCGGCGCCCCCCAGGATATCCCCATCGACCGCGGGTAGTACGGCAGATGGGGGCATAGGAAATCCAAAGCCCTCAAGCTGTGGCCGCAGCTTGAGGGCTTTCTGTTGGCGGGAATCGGCTGTACGCCGGCAAGAGGCTTCCGAGAACAGCCCCTAGAAGATGCGCTTAGCCAGCCCCAAAATCCCCTGTTTCCAGGGCACGCGGTGCGACACCCCCGTCTGCCCTTCAAACTCGCTCAGATGGTCGATATACCAGCGGTAATTGCGGATCAACGCATCCTTGTTAGAGTACTTGGGTTTGAAGCCCAACACGCGCTCCGCCTTCTCAATCGACACAAACGAATCCTCTGTGGCGGTCTCATAGACCCAGCGATAGAGCGGAGAAAGCTTGAGCTTCTCCAGCACACGCAGCGTCCAGATCGCAGGCGCGGCCGGCAGCGGCACAATGCGCTTGCCGTGCCCCGCATAGTCGAGCACAGCCTGATAGTCCTGGCGCATCGTCGTAAACTCCTTGGCCCCGATGTTGAACACGTCGTTGACCAAGGCGCAATCCTTCGTCGCCGCCAGATAGATGGCGTCGCACAGGTCTTCTACATCCAATAACTGGTAGCGGTTGTTGCCGCTGCCCAACATCGGGAAATTGTGCCCGTCCTTCGCCCAATCATAAAAGAGCGCAAAGACCCCCAGCCGCTCCGGCCCCACAAACGATTTGGGCCGGATGATGGGCACGCACAGCCCGCGGCTGCGGTATTCCTGGCAGATCTGTTCGGCAATGACCTTGGCCTCGCCATAGGGGCCGACGCCGTCAAGCTTATCGCTCTCAACCAGGGGATGGTGATCGGGGATGCCGTAGACCGCGGTCGACGAGACATGCACCACGCGCTCGACCTGGTGTTCCAACGCCGACTGCAGCACGATACGGATACCCTCGATGTCCGTGCTGTAGATCTCCTCCGGCGTATAGAGCGGCAGCGCCGCCGCCGTGTGGATCACCACGTCCACACCGTCCATCGCCCGGTCCACCGTGGCCTTGTCGCGAATATCGCCGCGCACTTCGCGGATGGTGCTGCGCTCCGGATAGTTGAACTCCGCGATATCCAGCGAGATCACACGCTGGCCGCGCGCCAACAAATAGCGCACCAGATTGATGCCCAGAAAGCCCGCGCCCCCCGTCACCAGATAGGTTTGGGTCCGGGTGGTCTCTGCCGTGCCGGGCGCAGGTTGGGTCGCTTGTCTCTCTTGTAGACTCATCGCTTCACTTCTGATCCAAATTGATCCAAAGCGGATGGGGCGCGGCGTCGTAGCGCCCCATCCGCCTATGCCTCAGTTTTATCTCCGCCGAAACCATTCTGCTGCCATTCACTCAGCAGCATCACAGTCGATTCAAATGCCAGATCGTCGGGCAGTTGATCCGCCCGCAGCCACGCCGCCTCACACGCGTCGTCGGCGCAGCACAAGGCCGGCGGCGTGCTGTCGTCGCTGTCTCTGCCGTCGACCACCGCGTGATAGGCCAGCACGATCCCGCCGCTGCTCGGCCCGCGCCCCGCCATTGGGTAGATCGACAACAGACGCTGCACCTGGACGGTCAACCCCACTTCTTCCTGGAGTTCCCGCACCAGTGCGCTCTCAGGCATTTCGCCCGCGTCCATATAGCCGCCGGGCAGCGCCCAGCTTCCGGCCATCGGCTCCACCCCCCGCCGGATCAGCAGCACATGATCGTGCCAGGTCACCATGCCGATCACCGCCACCTTCGGGTCCAAAAACTGGATAAAGCCGCACGCCGGGCAGGTGGGCCGCACGCGCTGAAAGCGTTCACGCCGCTCCAAACGGGTAGCGCAATAAGGACAATAGACGAAAAGGCCTTGATTCATCCTATCTCCGGTTCACTCCGCTGTCCCCGATTATACTCTGCCCACCCGCCGGGCCGAAACTCGCCGTGCAGCGCAGCGGACGCTCACCGCTTTCCAGACCGAAAATCGCCGGAGAATTTGCCGATTCCGAAATCCGACGTCTATAATGCCTCTCACATTGGACGCTCACCTCTCGACAGCGTACCTCTTGATGCCACAACCTGTCATGCCGAACGGCTCTCCGCCGTCAGCAATGCGAGCATCCACCCATCCGGCCGCGCAGGCATTTCGTCGTGCGTTCCTTTGTGTCGCCAAGGAGGATCGACCTTGAATCTACATGAGTATCAGTCAAAACGCCTCTTCGCCAAAGCCGGGATCCCGATCCCCAAAGGGGAGGTCGCGTCTACCCCCGCCGAAGCACGCGACATCGCCGTACGCTTGGGTGGGCCGGTCGTGGTCAAGAGCCAAGTCTTGGTCGGAGGGCGCGGCAAAGCCGGTGGCATCAAACTGGCAAAGACCCCCAATGAAGCGGAAGAGCATGCTGCCGACATCCTGGGCATGAACATCAAAGGCCTGACTGTCAAAAAGGTCTTGGTGGACGAAGCCGCCGACATCCAAAAGGAGATCTACCTCGGCGCTGTGCTCGACCGGGCGCGGCGGCGTGTGGTGCTCATGGCGAGCAGCGAAGGGGGCATCGACATCGAACAGGTCGCCGCCACCACGCCCGAAAAGATCGTCACGGTCGCCGTCCATCCTTTTTTGGGGCTGCGCGAATACCAGGCGCGCATCTTGGCTGAAGGCATCGGCCTCCCCAAGGAGCATCTGCGCGCCTTCATCGGCATCGCCCAGGCGCTCTACCGGACCTACCTCGACGCCGACGCCAGCTTAGCCGAGATCAACCCGCTGGTGGTCACCGGCGAGGGCAAGCTCCTGGCCGTCGACGGCAAGATCAGCGTGGACGACAGCGCCCTCTTTCGCCACCCGGAGATCGCCGAGATGCGCGACCCCGACGAGGAGGACGAATCCGAGTTGGAGGCGCGGCGTTTTGGCCTCAACTACATCAACCTGGACGGCGAGATCGGCTGCATGGTCAACGGCGCGGGGCTTGCCATGGCGACCATGGACATCGTCAAGCTCTATGGCGGCGAGCCTGCCAACTTCCTCGACGTAGGCGGCGGCGCGCAGGCCGACAAAGTGGCGGCGGCGCTACGCATCATCCTCTCCGATGCGCGCGTCAAGGCGGTGTTGATCAACATCTTCGGCGGGATCACGCGCTGCGACGAGGTCGCACGCGGCGTCTTGGCCGCCATCGAGACCCTCAGCGTCAAGGTCCCCTTTGTCGTTCGTCTGGTCGGCACCAACGAAGAAGAAGGGCGGCGCATCTTGGCAGAAGCCAACCTCATCACCGCAACCAGTCTGGCGGATGCGGCCCAGAAGGCTGTGGCCGCAGCACAAGGAGAGACCGCATGAGCATCTTGGTTGGCAACAACACCCGTCTCGTCGTCCAGGGCATCACCGGGCGTGAAGGCGCATTTCACACCCAACAGATGATCGAGTATGGCACCAACGTCGTGGCCGGCGTGACGCCCGGCAAGGGCGGCGAATGGGCCGTCGGCAACGTCCCCGTCTTCGACACCGTCAAAGAAGCCGTGGACGCCACCGGCGCCAATACCAGCATCATCTATGTGCCGGCCCGCTTCGCCCCGGACGCCATCTATGAGGCCGCCGACGCCGGGATCGAGCTGGTCGTCTGCATCACCGAAAACATCCCCGCGCTCGACATGGTGCAGGTGCGCGCCTTTCTGGACACCACGCCCACGCGCCTGGTCGGGCCGAACTGCCCAGGGCTGATCACCCCCGGCGAGGCCAAGGTCGGCATCATGCCCGGCCACATCCACACGCCCGGCAGCGTCGGCATCGTCAGCCGCTCCGGCACGCTCACCTATGAAGTGGTCTATGCCCTCACTGCGCGCGGCATCGGCCAGAGCACCGCCATCGGCATCGGCGGCGACCCGATCATCGGCACCAAATTTATCGACGTCTTGCAGATGTTCCAAGACGACCCTGGCACCGACCAGGTGGTTCTCATCGGCGAAATCGGCGGCACCGACGAACAGATCGCCGCCGAATTCATCGCCAACCAGATGACCAAACCGGTCACCGCCTTTATCGCCGGGCAGACCGCGCCGCCGGGCCGCCGCATGGGCCATGCCGGCGCCATCATCTCCGGCGGCGAAGGCACTGCCGCCGAAAAGATCGCAGCCCTGCGTGCCGCGGGCGCGCAGGTGGCGCGCCACCCGGACGAGATCGCCGACATGGTGGCGGAGCGGCTCAGTAGCTGACCTGCTCCACCCCCGCCTCATCCGACACGCCCTGCCCACCACGCCCTGTATGGCTTTGTGCAGGGCGTGTTTCTTTGTTTGCGCCATGTCGCAAATGAGACGCGCCCCACCGATCCCCGCCCCACCGCCTCTGACAATAGAAGCAGGCCACCGGCCACGATCCGTTCACTGCTGGCTTTGAGCAAAGAGCTACGACCTGCTGCCATGCCTCTGCTGCCGATTCGCCTTTTGATCGTCGCCTCCGACCTGCTGGCGCGCTCCGGCCTGGCCGGGCTGTTGAGCAGCGCCCCCGAACTGGAGGTCATCGCCCAGACCGCGCCCAGCGGCGACCTGGCCGCGCTGCTCGCCGTCTATCAACCGCAGGTGATGTTGTGGGATGCAGGCTGGAACGCCGACCAGGAACTTGATCTTCTGGCCGACCTTGCGCCCGGCGGCACGCCTGAAGCCGACGTCTATCCGGACACCGTTCGCATTGTGGCGCTGGTCGCCAATGAAGCGGGCGCTCGCCCCCTTTGGGATGCGGGCCTGCGTGCTATCCTGCTGCGTTCAACGCCGCTGCCGCGCCTGATCGCGGCCATCTGCGCCGCAGCCGAAGGCCTCATCGTGGTGGACGAGCCGCTGCTCGGCCTCTTTGCACGCCTCTCCCCGCTCGACGACCAGCCGCTGGCAGAGCCGCTCACCCCGCGCGAGCGAGAGGTGCTCCAGCTTCTGGCCCAGGGCATGGCGAACAAGACCATCGCCCGCACGCTGGCGATCAGCGAGCATACGGTCAAATTCCACGTCAACGCCATCCTCGCCAAGCTCGGCGCACAAAGCCGCACCGACGCCGTGGTGCGCGCCTCGCGCGCCGGTCTCGTGATCCTCTAGCCGCAGGGCGTGC
>QEUY01000156.1 GCA_003577365.1 Chloroflexota bacterium
TGGTACACCTACGAGGAGATCACCGGCGGCGGCACCTTTAGCACCCACGACCCCAGCGGCGATACGCTCTATGGCGCCGATATTGCGGTTCATCCTGACTATCGCGGTCTTGGGATCGCCGGTCTGCTCTACGAACAACGCAAACGGCTGATGAAGCGCTACAACCTGCGTCGCATGGTCGCCTACGGCCGCATCCCCGGCTATAACGCCGTGGCCGGCAAGATGACCGCCGATGAGTATGTGCAAAAGGTGCTCCAGGGCGAGCTGCGCGACCCATCGCTGCTGGCCCATCTCAAAGCCGGTTATCAAGTCAAGCGCACGCTGCTCGACTTTCTGTGGGACGATTCCAGCCTCAACTACTCCACCTGGCTGGAGATGCCCAACCCGGACTATCGGCCCGAAAAACGGCAGATCGCGGCCGCGCCCATCCAGCGGCCTGTGCGCAAGATCCGCATCTGCGCCGCCCAGTTTCAGATGCGACCGATCCGGTCATGGGATGAGTTCGCCCAGACTGTCGCCTTTTTTGTCGATACGGCGGACACCTATCATTGTCACTTTCTTGTCTTCCCTGAACTTTTCACCGTTCAGCTCTTTAGCCTAATGCCGCCAGATCTAAACCCGAATGTTGCCATCCGCCAGTTGGCTGGGATGCACGAACGGTACATTGAACTCTTTACCCGGCTGGCAACCGAGCGGGACCTCTACATCATCGGCGGCTCACACCCGGTGATCCGTGATGACGAGATCTACAACGTGGCGCACCTCTTTACGCCGGGCGGGCAGGTCTACACCCAAGACGCGTTGCACATCCCGCCCATCGAGCGCGACGATTTTGACATCGAACCGGGCGAGGAGATGAAGGTCTTTGATACACCCTTGGCGCGCATCGCCATCCAGGTGTCGTATGACATCGAGTTTCCCGAACTTTCGCGGCTGTTGGTGCTCTCGGGCGCTGAAGTCATCTTTGTCCCCTACAGCACCGATGAGAAGAAGGCGTACGACCGGGTTCGCTACACGGCCCAGGCCCGTGCGGTGGAGAACTTTGTCTATGTCGTCATCACCGGCAACGTGGGCAACCTGCCCACGGCGCGCAATTATTTGATCAACTATGGCCAGGCCGCGGTCTTTACCCCCAGCGACTTTGCCTTTCCGCCCAGCGCCACCGCGGGCGAGGCCGAGGCCAACGTCGAAACAGTGGTCATCACCGACCTGGATCTGACCAGTCTGGTGCAGCAGCGCGAGCTGGCAAGCGTTCGCCATCTCTACGACCGCCGCGCCGACCTCTACGATCTGCGCGCCAAAAAGGCAGTGAAGGTGGTGCGGACGGAATGAGCGAGCGGCGAGATGGGGAGTCCAGGACTCCCCATCTCGCCGCTCGCCACCCAAAAACGTTTTTGCTGCACCAGAAAATGGAAGATTGTTGCAAACGTGGGTATAATGAATAGATGTGAATAGACTAAACCGGTTGTGTCAGGCAGCCGATGGATCCATTGGGCAGACCAACCGCAGAGGGCGCCGGGCCGGCTGAATCATTGCGGGATCCCTGCGCTCTCTGCGGTTCACTTTGTTACAAGTGGTTGATTTGGTGTCATCCCAATAAATTGAAGGACTTTCTTATGCGATCTACGTACCCTTTTACCGCTGTCGTTGGACAAGAGCGCATGAAGCGCGCGCTCGTTCTCAACGCCATCAACCCGCAGATCGGCGGCGTGCTGATCCGGGGTGAGCGGGGCACCGCTAAGTCGACGGCCGCCCGCGCCCTCGCTGCCCTCATCCCCGACATCGAAGAACGATTCGATGCCGAGGGGGTCCTGCCTACCGACTTGCGCCCGACTCCCTTTGTCGATCTGCCGGTGAGCGCCACCGAAGACCGCGTGGTCGGTACGCTTGACATCGAAAAGGCGATCCAGCGCGGCGAACGCCACTTCGAGCCGGGCATCCTGGCCGCGGCCAACCGTGGGGTGCTCTACGTGGATGAAGTCAACCTGCTCGACGACCACGTGGTGGATCTGCTGCTCGACAGCGCGGCGATGGGCGTCAATGTGGTGGAACGCGAAGGCATTAGCTTCCAGCACCCGGCGCGCTTTGTCCTCGTCGGCTCGATGAATCCAGAGGAAGGCGACCTGCGTCCGCAGTTGCTCGACCGCTTTGCCCATGCGGTGGATGTCTCTGGCTTGGTAGACGCTAAACTGCGCGTCGATATTCTCCGCCGCCGCATCCAGTTCGAGCAAGACCCGGATGGCTTTGCCGATGCCTTTGACTCCGCCGAACAAGAGCTGGCCCAGCGCATCGTGGAAGCGCGCAACCGCTACCCGCTGGTCAAATATACCGATAAAGATCTCTACACCATCGCTGCACTGACGGCCAGCTTCAAGGTGGACGGCCATCGCGCCGACATTGTGATCCTGAAGACGGCGCGCGCCCAGGCGGCGCTCGATGGCCGGCTGGAGATCAACGACCGCGACATCCTGCTCGCCGCCGAACTGGCGCTGCCGCACCGCATGAAGAAACAACCCTTCCAGGATACGGTGCTCAACCCCGAACAGTTGCAGACCAACATGCGCCAGGCGCGCGCCGACGCCGAACAGAACACACCCGACGAAAGCGACAACGCCGAGATGGAGGGTCGCCCCGGAGCCGACGAAAAAAAAGTCTAGAGGGCGATGAGGCTGATGCGAGCGAGGCGGGCGAGGGTGGCGAAGGAGCCGTGGCCCAACCCAACGCCTCACCGCAGAACAGTTCATCGCCCGGTGATGCCAAAGGCGCCCGCAAACCGGTGCAGGTCGGCGATACCTTTGAGGTGCGGCGGCTTGACTCGCCACAGCTCGACAAGATGACGCGCGAACGGGCCGGCAAGCGCACCTACTCGCGCACCGACCGCAAACGCGGCCGCTATATCAAAGCACGCCCGGCCGGCAGCCGGCCCGAAGACATCGCCTTCGACGCCACGCTGCGCGCCGCCGCCCCCTTCCAGCGCCAGCGCCATGAAGAGACCGACAACGACCTCGCCCTGCAATTGCGCAAGGGCGACCTTCAGCGCAAGGTGCGCGTCCGCCGCACCGGCAACCTGATCCTCTTTGTGGTGGACGCCAGTTGGTCTATGGCCGCCAGCGAACGCATGGAGGCGACCAAAGGCGCTATCATGAGCCTGTTGGTGGACGCCTACCAGCGCCGCGACCAGGTGGGGTTGGTGGTCTTCCAGCGCGATAAGGCACGCCTGGTCTTACCCCCCACCAGCAGCGTCGAACTGGCGCAAAAAGCGCTCAAGGACCTGCCCGTCGGCGGCAAGACGCCGTTGAGCAGTGGTCTGCTCCTGGCCTGGCAGGTGATCGAAAACGCCCGCCGTCGCGACACCGAACTGCGCCCGCTCATGATCGTCCTGACCGACGGCGCCGGCAATGTCAGCATGACCGGTATGCCCTCCCAAGAGGAGGCCAACCGGATCGCCGGTCTCTTTCAAGCGGCCAACCTGCGCTCCATCGTCGTCAATATGGAACATGCCGCCTTCGACCGCGGATTGGCGCAGAAGTTAGCCCAGGCATTGGGCGGCGCCTGTCACAATTTGCCCGAACTGCGCGCCGACACCTTGCTCTCGACGGTCAAGCGCGAGATCGAGGCGTAGAGACAATGGACGGTAGATGATGATGCATGGTCCACCACCGTCCATCGTCTACCGTCCACAACTCATTGACTATGCGAATACCCTCGTTTGGCGCCGTCTTCTCACATTAGCAGTTGCCTTTGGACAAGGAGAATCTCGTGTCGCGTAGCCGCACGATCCTGGCGACAATTGGTATTTTGGTGGGCCTTTTCATGGCCTCGATGGAAGCCACGGTCGTCGCCACAGCCATGCCGACGATTGTCAGCCAACTGGGTGGGCTTTCGATCTACAGCTGGGTCTTCTCAGTCTATATGTTGGCCTCGACGACCACCGTCCCCCTCTACGGCAAGCTGTCAGATATCTATGGGCGGCGGCCCGTCTATCTGGCGGCCATGGTGCTCTTTTTGGGCGGGTCGGTGCTCTGTGGCATGGCGCAGTCGATGGAACAGTTGATCGCCTTTCGGGCGCTGCAAGGGCTGGGCGCAGGGGGGGTGCTTCCACTGGTCTTTATCATCGTCGGTGACATCTTTAGCTTTGAGCAGCGAGCGCGCATGCAGGGCTTCTTTTCGGGCGTGTGGGGCATTTCGTCGATTGCTGGGCCGCTGTTGGGTGGCTTTTTGGTCGACCAGGTCTCCTGGCCTTGGGTCTTTTATGTCAATGTGCTGCCGGGTATCATCGCCACCTTTTTGGTCTGGATCACGTTGGAGGACCGCCACGTGGATCGCTCGGTCAAACCCTCCATCGATTATGCCGGCGCCGTAGTCATGAGTGCAGCGGTGGTTTCGCTCTTGTTGGGGTTGTCGGAACTGGGGACTCCTCTGGGCTGGGTCCTGTTGGTGACGGCAGTGGCGCTGTTGGGTCTGCTACTCTGGTTGGAGATGCGAGCGCACAACCCGGTCTTGCCGCTGCGCCTCTTCCGCGAGCGGCTCTTTGCCACGGCCACGGGTCACGGCGTGCTGGCCGGTTGGGCCATGTTTGGCAGCCTCTCGTTTGTGCCGCTCTTTGTCCAGGCCGTACTCGGCACCTCAGCGACCGAGGCCGGTTCGACGCTCATGCCATTGATGTTGGGGTGGGTGGGCGCCAGCATCATCGGCAGCCGGCTGCTGCTGCGCATGGGTTATCGGACCCTTGCGGTCTTTGGCATGGGGTTGCTCACCCTGGGCGCCTTTTTGATGGCCGTGATGGGCACCGGTTCGTCCCGCCCCCTGATCATGCTCTTCCTGGGCATGATGGGTGTGGGCATGGGCTTTTCGATCCCGCCCTTCCTCATTGCCGTACAGAGCAAGGTGCCCAAGCGCGACATGGGCACCGCCACCTCGACGCTCCAGTTTAGCCGCAGTATCGGCGGCACGCTTGGCGTCAGCGTCATGGGCGCGGTGCTCAGCGTGCGGCTGGCCAACGCCCTTATCGGCGCTGGGCTGGACCCGGCGGTCGTCTCGCTCAACAGCCTGATCGATCCACTGGCCGCCCCCACGGCAACAGCCTTCGATGCTGCCCTCCGTACTGCCCTGGCCACCGCCATGCAAGGCGTTTTCTATATCGCCTTTGTTGCCGCCGCCTTCGGCTTCCTGGTTACCATGCTGGCGCCCGGCGGCCAGATCGCTCAGATCAAACCCGACGCGGCGCCTGCGCAATCAGAACCGCCACTCCCTGCGCCACCGGAAGGGGTGAGAGTAGGGAAGTAGGGAATGCAGAGTGCGTGTTCATAATCTACTCCTCATTTCGCCTGTATCCTGTGGCGACGCGCGACTGTGGCTGCCGCCATCCCTTCAGTAGGTGCCTCACTGCAACCTGAACAATTTGTCAGCATCTTGTAATCTCCTGACAAATTCGCACAATCCCTTGACAGCCAAAATGTTTGACAATAAAATCTGTAAGCGGTCGTAGAAACGGGGGCTGTTCCAACTATGCTCGACAGAGCGTAACTCGCAGCAACTCGACGACCCATCTATCTTCTACTGCTATCCAGCGCAAGCTCAATCCCTCATCACCCTTCTCCGTTGCCTCAGAGCCAGCCGGATCAGCTACCAGTGCTGTCTTTACCGGTTCCAGAAAGGACTCTCTCCCCACGTCGAAGCGTCTGGCTTGCGCACAGGCTGTGCGTGTCCTGGTTTCCTGCTGCGTCATCGTGGCTCTCGTGCTGCCGGCTGCTGTCCCCGCCCAGGCGGCCAGCGCCGGCCAGCCCCTTGCCCAGGAAGAGGAACTGGAACAGGCGGCGCCCACGCCCGAACCGTTGCCGGTATGGCCGGAGGTCTCTGCCCTGCCGCAGTACACGCCTTCGTTTGACCCGCTGCCTGAGCCAGCCAGCCAGTCTCTGGAAGCAGCGATTCACGCTGCCGCCGCCGAAGAGGCCACGGCGGTCGATGCGGAAGCCGGCAAGCTGGGCGTACTGGCTGGGACGGCCGCAGCGGTCTTGACACCGGCCGGGGGAGAGGTCCACCTCGGTGGACTCCAGATCGCGCTGCGCAGCGAACCCGGCGCCGTCACCCAACCGGTTGCCGTGGCGGCGGAGGTGCTGCCCCCAGAACAGGCGAGCGAATGGTCGCCGGTGGGCATGGCGTTTCGTTTGTCCTTTGCCATGCCCAGCGAAGATGGTGTGCAGGCCAGTGCCACGCTTGCGGCCCACCAGCCGGTCTCGCTCACGCTCGATTACAGCCAGATCCCCCTGCGCTATGGCGGCAGCTTTGCCGACCGCCTGACCTTGTACCGCGTCACGGACTGTGCCCCGGACCGCTATGCGGCCGACGAATTGTCCGGGGTCGACGGGGTTGCGCAAGCTGCTGCCGGCGAACCGTGCCGGACCTGGACGGCGCTGCCCGGTGAGAATGACCCGGCCAGCCGGCGCCTCACCGTGGCGCTGGCGCCGCAGGAGGAAGCGGCGGAAGTACGTGGGGACGCCACCCCGGAGGAGCAGGACGACGGGCTCAGCGGCAAGCTGGACCAGCGCCTCTTTCTGCCGCTGGTAGCGGATGGGCCAGCCGCACCGGCCCCGGTCGGGGAGGTGCTCTATGTGCTGGCGGCGGCGGCCAGCAGCCAGCAGGGCACCTACACCGCTACCCCCTTCGCCAACGTCAGCGACTACCAGGTATCGCTCTACACCGGCGCCATGCAGACCAGCTACCCGATCCCCGTGCCCCCGTCCGCAGGGGGTGTGGCGCCGGCCATCGCTTTGGAATACGACAGCAGCAGCCTCGATGGCATGACCACCACCAAGAACAACCAGCCCGGTTGGGTCGGCATCGGCTGGAACCTGCAAAGCGGCTACATCACGCGCCACCTCAAAACCTGTTATTTGACTCAGGCGCCGGGGGACCTCTGCCTGACCGGCGAAGAGTTCTCCATCGTCCTCAATGGCGTCAGCTCCCGCCTGGTGCTCGAAGGGGGGAACATCTATCGCTTACAGCGCGACCCCCATTGGAAGGTGGTCAAGTACACCGATGGCGGCAGCCAACATCCCGATGCCCAGAAGGAGTACTGGTGGGTCATCACCCCCGATGGCATGCGCTATCGCTTTGGCGGCGAGATCGACCCCGAATCGGGCGCCGACCAGGATTCGGCTCTCTATGCCACCGTCTACAGCACCGGCTCGCTGTACTGCGGCAACTTTCTCTACGACCTGTGCAACAAGGTCTACCAGTGGAATCTGGACCGGGTCGAGGATACCAACGGCAATGTCACCAAGTATTTCTACGACCAGGAGACCAACTACTATGCCGCTCGCAACGACCAGCGCGCTGATTTTCGCAAGCTCTATGTGCGCGCCGGCTATCTCAACCGTATTGAGTACGGCCACCGCCTCGGCGTGGATGCGCCGCCGCCCACCCGAGTGCGGTTTGTGACCGAGAACCGCTGCGACGCCCCCTGCACCTGGCCGACCCACTACTACGACACGCCGGGGGACCTGGAGTGTACCGTCACGCCTTCCACCTGCAGCCAGAACGCCCAGACCTTCTGGAGCAAGAAACGGCTGGACTATGTAGAGACGCAGTACTACGACCCCGGCGCCAGCGCCTGGATGAGCGTGGCGCGCTACGACCTGGCCTACAGCTTCCCCACGCCCCCCACCGACCCGCAAGGGGATACCAGCGAGCGCAAGCTGTGGCTGGCGAGCATCACTCAGCGCCTGGCCGATGGCAGCGGCGGCTTGCCCGCGGTCAGCTACGCCTACACCATGCTGGCCAATCGGGCGAGCTTCAGCGCGTCGGGCATCTCCCCGCTCTACATGCCGCGCATCCACCAGATCGAGACCGAACTGGGCGGGGTAGTCTCCTTTACCTATGGCCAGTCGCACGCCTGCAACACCGGGTCGAGCAACCATGTGCGCCGCACCGACGACTGCTTCTACCACTGGTTTGTCAACGGCGGCAGCAGCGGCTGGGTGCTGTGGAACCGCTGGAAGGTGTTGCAGATGAGCCAGAGTGACAGCTTCTCCGCCAACCCGACCCAAGTCTACACCTATACCTATAGCAGCCCGGTCTCGCACTACTCCAATGACCCAGCTCTGCCCGATTGGGGCGGCAGTTGTCCGAGCCTGTTGAGCACCTGCGCCAAACGCACCTGGAACGACTTCCGCGGCAGCGAGATCGTGACCGTGACCGACAGCAGCGGCGCCCAGACCGAGTATCGTTTTCATCGGGGGATGAATGGAGACCGTAACACCACCAGTGGCGGCACCTACAGCGCCAGCATCACGCTCAGCGACAGCACCACCCGCAGCGACGAGAACTGGTTGAGCGGGCAGATCGTCGAGGTGCGCAGGCTGACCAGCAGCAGTGTGGCGAAGCAGCGCACGGCCCACTGGTTCACCGCCGCGCTCACTGCCGGCAGCGGCATCTGGGGCGCCTACTTTGTCGGCGTCCAGAAGCAGGAACAGACCGTCATCGATGCCACCAGCAAGACCACGCGCACCGAGTATGTCTATGACAGCTACGGCAATGTGACGCAGGAGATCCTGCACGGCGACATCTCGACCACCGCCGATGACCGCCTGGTCGAGCGCGGCTATCTCTACAACACCAGCGCCCACCTCGTCGACCGCCCGCTGTGGGAGAAGCTGTGGGCGGGCGCCACCCCCGGCGGCGGCGCCATCACCACCACCTGCACCACCTATCCCAGCAGCGATGTGCCCAAGGCCATCCCCAGCAGCGGCACGCCGACCATCTATTCGGACCTGACCATCAGCACCACCGGCACCATTTCCGATGTGGATGTGCTCAATCTCAACGGCACGCACACCTGGATCAACGACCTGGACTTCAGCCTGACCAGCCCAGCCACCACGGTGGTCATCATGGCCCGCTCGTGTAGCAGCCAGGACAACTTCAACCTCAACCTGGACGATGAAGCGGCGCCGGGGGCGTGGCCCTGCCCGCCGGTGGGCGGGGGCACCTACCGGCCCAGCAACCCGCTCTCGGCCTTCGACGGTCAGGACCCCAACGGCACCTGGCGGCTGACGGTGAAAGACTACGTCACCAACGACGGCGGCAGCCTCAACGGCTGGGGGTTGCGGCTCTGCACCAACACCGAGGGACCGCCTGCCCCCACGGGCAATGAGAAAGCCTTTACCGTCTATGCGTACGACAATGGAGCAGTGGGGGATGCACCGACCCAGGGCAACCCGACGCT
>QEUY01000157.1 GCA_003577365.1 Chloroflexota bacterium
GGGGCCGGACCATCTGCTGGCATTCCTAGAGGCAGGCGGCAGTTGGGAGAGCCTTGCCGCCGAACGCCGCCAGTATGCGCTGGATATTTTGCAGATCGCGGCGACGATCCCGGCGGACTGAGCGCAGCCGTTTGCAGCTTCCCCAAAACCAACCCTGTCATTTGTGTGGAGAGACAACTCATGGCGTTGGAGCGTCCAGACCTGAGCAATGTTGCGCCCGCAGTGCGGGCCTATATCGAGGCGCTGGAGGCGGCGTTGGCCGATCTGCAAGCTGCCCAAGCCGCGGCTGAGGATGAAGGCCGTGAGACCGCGCTGGAGCCGAGCGAACCGCCGACCACGATCCAGGTGATTACCGTCAGCGCGGCGGGGGTGGGCAAGCGCACCCCGCGCCATCTCTACTCGCGCCAGCGCCGTGGGGGCATGGGCGTCTTTGGTGTGGAGATCAACGAACAAGACCCGCCCGCCTTTTTGCTCTTGGCCGACCAGGGGGCCACGCTGACGCTGGTGACCGACCAGGGCCGCGCCTTTTCGCTGCCGGTGGCCGAGGTGGTCGAGACGCCGGTCTTTGGCCGCGGGCGCACCTTGTTGGAGCGGTTGCCGCTGCGCAGCGATGAACGGTTGGCGCTGCTCTTTGCCGACCCGCTGGAAGAGCGGCAAAGCGCCTATCTGACGTTGGTGACGCAGCGCGGGCAGGTGCGCCGCATCGGACGCCAGTACTTGGGCAAGAATCTGCAGCCGGGCACGGTCTTGTACAACGTGGCCGAGGGGGGTGCGCCCGCGGCGGCCTGTTGGAGCAGCGGCGGCGATGAGTTGATGATTGTGACGCGCGCCGGGCTGGGCATTCGCTTTAGCGAGCGGCTCGTGCCGGTGCGCGGCTGTTTGGGGATGCGGGTGGACCCCAGCGACCGTGTGGTCGGGGTGGCGGCTGCGCCGCCCGACGGCGGGGTCTTTCTCCTGACGCATGAGGGTAAGGGGACGATCCGGCTGCTCAGCGGCTTTAGCGCCAACAAGGAGCCAGGCGGCGGCGGCAAGGTCGCGATCAAGGCCGGCCGCGTCGTCGCGGCGCAGGGCGTGACGCAGCAGGACGATCTCTTTCTGCTCTCGCGGCTGGGCAAGGTGATCCGGTTTCAGGCGGCGGAAGTGCCTGCCAAGGAAGGTGTGGTGCAGGGGGTGAACTGTATGAACCTGCGCGCCGACGAGTGCGTCGCCTGCGTGTCCAGCCCAGGGCCGGGGGCCTTCAATTCGACCGGCAATTCGACCGGTAATTCGACCGGCGCATAGCGGACACATTGCACAAACAATCCGATTGCAATCGTGACGAATCGGACAGGCGCAGCGTATCTTGTTGTGATACAATATGCGGTTGCAGCCGTCTGTCGACGTGCAGGCTGGTTGTTCCAAGCGTAGCTGTTCATCCATTGTTAAAGATGGCAGTGTAGCTTGGGGGCGATGATCGGCCGGGCTTTGAGCCGCACGGTGCGGCGCAGCCCAGGCGGGTCGAAAATACATGTGATGGCCGCCGGGCGCCGCAACCCCCTTGGGGCTAGCCGTGACGCCGACGCTTGTAGGCTGCACATGGATTGGAGGATGTGGATTCGATGATATCAACGGTACATCAAGTGGAGGCGCGCGAGCGCTTCCGGCGCAGCGTGACCCAGGCCCAGATCGCAGATCTGCTGGGCATGATCACCGGCGCAGAGACAAGTTTATATAGCTACGACGAGGTAGCTAACCGGCTCAATGCCCGCCAGCAGATCGAGAAGGGCACAGAGATGGTGCCGCTGGCGCAGATTGTGGGCAGCGTGGGGCGCTACCGCGACTTTACCCGTTCATTCCTGCCGCGCGCCGGGGTGAACCAGGAACGCTGGGCGCGGCTCGACGCCGCGCTCAACTCGATGGAAGGCTTCCCGCCGATTGACCTGTTCAAGATCGGCGAGGTCTATTTTGTGCGCGACGGCAACCACCGGGTGAGCGTGGCGCGCGCCAATGACGCCACCCATATCGAAGCCTATGTGACCGAGATCGAGACCGATGTGCCCTTGACCCTGGACGACTTTGAGCGCGACCAGTGGCTCATCAAGATCGAACACAAGGAGTTTATGGATAAAACCGAGCTGGACCGCCTGCGCCCGGAGAATCATATCCGTTTCACCGCGCCGGGCCGCTATCAGATGCTGCTGGATCATATCGAGGTCCACCGCTATCTGCGCGACCTCGACCTGGAGCGGGCCGGCAGTTCCAAACAACTGGAGTGGTTCGAGGCGGTGGAAAGCTGGTATGACACGGTCTATCTGCCGGTGGTCGAAGCCATACGCGCCTATGACCTGCTGCGCAACTTCCCCGGCCGTACCGAAGCCGACCTCTATATGTGGATCACACTGCACCGCGAACGGCTGGCGATCCACTATGGGCTGGCCCCGCTCAGCCCTGCCGCAGCCGTTTCGACCTTTGCCCAAGCCTATAGCGATACCTTGGTGCAGCGTACGGTGAAAGGGCTGCTGCTGGGGCTGCACCGAGTCTTGGGCGATGAGCGCCCGTTGGGCATGAGCGAAGAGGAGTTCCAGGAGCTGCGCGCCCGCTATGAAGCCGGGGAACTGACTCTGGCCGAGGCCGAACAGCGTTTGGAGCAAGAGGCCCAGGCCGCGCCGCCTTCTGGTTGGGCAGAAGCCCACGACGAACTAGTCCCGCAGCACAGGCGTTTTGGCAGCGTGGAGTGACTTCCCCGTATCAGGCCGGCGCACTGAGTTGCCGGTTGGCGACGGACAGAGGTCGCGGCCATCCGTCGCCGGTCAAGAGCGAGGCGTCTCCGTACAAACGGGGACGCCTCTTTTGATGGCGCGCCCTGCCGCGTTCGTTTTCCCCCCATGAATCGACCTTCGCGATGGCCGGTCATGTGGTATACTGCACGATCACAGTTGCAGGTAGCTATGAGAGGGACCTATGCTGCGAGTCAAAATTATTTGTACCATCGGCCCGGCCAGCCGCGAGTTGGACGTGTTGACCAAGCTGGCCGGCGCAGGCATGAATGTGGCACGGCTCAATATGAGCCACGGCACCCATGAGTATCACCGCGGCACCATCGAGCGCGTGCGCCAGGTTTCGGAGCAGCTCCAAAAGCCCATTGCGATTTTGGCCGACCTGCAAGGCCCCAAGCTGCGCGTCGGCAAAATGCAAGAGGGCGGCGTACCGCTGAAAAAAGGCGAAGAACTGATCCTCTCCACCGACGAGATCGTCGGCGCTCCCGGTCGTGTCCCCATCCAGTATGATGAACTCCCCCGCCAGGTGCGCCCCGGCGAGCATATCTTGGTGGACGACGGGCTGTTGGAACTGGAGGTGATCTCCTCCGGCGACACTGAGATCAAGACGAGGGTGATCATCGGCGGGCTGTTGACCGACAACAAGGGCATGAACCTGCCCGACGCCTCGCTGGACATCGCGGCGCTGACGCCCAAAGACCTGGAAGACGTGCATTTTGCGCTGGCTAACCAGGTGGATTGGATCGCGCTCAGCTTTGTGCGCACGGCGCATGAGGTGCTGGAACTCAAGTCGATCATCCAGAACAACTCGGCCTTTGGCCGCGTGCCGCCTGTGGTCTCCAAGATCGAAAAGCCCGAAGCGGTACGCAACATCGACGCCATCATCCATGCGTCGGATGCGATCATGGTGGCGCGCGGCGACCTGGGGATCGAGGTGGCGACCGAGACCGTGCCCATGATCCAGAAGCAGATCATTTCCAAGTGCCTGGCCGCGGCCAAACCGGTGATCACCGCCACACAGATGTTGGACTCGATGATCCGCAACCCGCGGCCGACGCGCGCCGAGGCCAGCGACGTGGCCAACGCCGTGCTGGACGGCAGCGACGCCATCATGCTCTCCGGCGAGACGGCCAGCGGCTCCTTCCCCGTGGAAGCCGTGCAGACGATGGTCAAGATCGCCGAGGAAGCCGAGCGCGCCATGTTTTCGACCGACGCCTGCCGCGGCTACGCCAAACCGGAGGTCTATACGGCGGCGGGCGCGATCTGCCATGCCGCCATGCAGACCGCCGACGAACTCAACGCCAAGGCGATCATCGCGCCGACCGTCAGCGGGGCGACGGCGCGCTTTATTGCCAGCTTCCGGCCCATGGTGCCGGTGATCGCCGTGACCCCCAGCCCGATGGTGCAGCGCCAGTTGTGCATGCATTGGGGAACCTATCCGTTGCTGACGCGGCGCTTGAGCAACACCGACGAAGTGGTCAACGACGCCATCAACGTGGCGCAGCAGGCCGGGCTGGTGCAGCCGGGCGATTCGGTCGTCTTGACCGCGGGCGTGGTGGGGAGCGTGCGCAGCGCCACCAACTTGATGATGGTGCGTACCATCGAACGGGTGCTGGTGCGCGGCACCGGCCTGGGCCAGCGCGAGATCGCCGGGCGGATCGTCGCCATCCAGCCGCCGGCCAACGGCATGAACCCGACGATCGGCCCGCAGGATATCATCTTCGCCCGCAATATCGACCGATCTTGCCTCAAGCTGCTCCAGCGCGCCGGCGGGCTGATCACCCCCGACGTGGGGCTAGACAGCTATGGCGCGGTGGCCGCGGTGGAACTCGGCATCCCTGCCATCATCGGCGCGCAGGGCGACCTCGACGCGCTGGTGGACGGTAAAAACGTGATCTTGGACGCGACCACCGGCCAGGTCATCGAGTGGAAGAAGTAGGCCGGTCTAGACAGTCGCCGGCACTTGGTTGCCGGCCTCGCGGATGGCGCGGCGCGCGTCCACGCGCAGCAGGACGAGCAGCCCCAGCGCCAAGAAGAGTGCGATCGAGAGAATGGCGAGCCGGTAGCTGCCGGTAAATTGGAGGGTGAGGCCAAAGAGCAGCGGCCCCATCCAACTGGTGCCCCGTTCGCTGATCTCATAGAGGCTGAAGTATTCGGCCTCCTGGCCCAGCGGGATCATCAGCGAGAAGAGCGAGCGGCTCAGCGCCTGGCTGCCGCCCAAGACCAGGGCGATCACCCCGGCCAGCATAAAAAACTGCGCTTCCGTGCGTAAGAATCCATAGGTATAGACGACCACCGCCAGCCAGATCACCAGGCTGGCGGCGATGGCGCGTTGCGTGCCGCTGCGCTGCGCCACCCAGTTGAAGGCCAGCGCGCCAAAGAAGGCGATAAACTGCACCATCAGGATCACCTGCACCAGCGAGGCGGTGCTCATATCCAGCTCTTCGGCGCCGAACTGCGCCGAGAGCGAGATCACGGTCTGGATGCCGTCGTTGTAGAGCAGATAGGCGATCAGAAAGAGCAGCGAGTGGGGATAGCTGGGCAGTTGGCGCAGGGTGTGGCGCAGTTGGTTAAAGCCGACCGTCCACACCTGCTCGCCGGGCGGCATGGTTTTGACCGGCAGGCGGCGGCGCAGCGCGGCCAAG
This sequence comes from Chloroflexota bacterium, assembly GCA_003577365.1. Classification (GTDB taxonomy): domain Bacteria; phylum Chloroflexota; class Anaerolineae; order Caldilineales; family Caldilineaceae; genus QEUY01. The sequence continues at coordinate 5,402 of QEUY01000157.1, forward strand.
GGGATCAGTGTGAAGATCGCCCACCACAGCCCCGCCGAGGCCAGGCTGATGCGCACGGCATGCCCGGTGCTGACGCCCAGCGGTTCGGCCAGAAACTGGACAAAGACCAGGTTGAGTGCCAGCAGCAGCCCGCCGCCTAGATAGCCGAGCGCCCAACCTTGCGACGAGACCTTGTCGCGGTCGTCGGGCGCGGCGATGTCGGGCAGAAAGGCGTTGTAGAAGACGATCGAGGCGCCAAAGCTCAGGTTGGCGAGCAGAAAGAGCAGCCCGCCCAGCCAGTAGTTGCTGCCCTGCACAAAGTAGAGCGCCATGGTCGCCAACGCGCCGAGATAGGCGGTGATGCCGAGCATCTGCTTTTTGCGGTGCGAATAGTCCGCCACAGCGCCCAGGATCGGCAAGAAAAAGACCTGGAGAATCACTGACAGCGCCAGGACGTAGGGGAAGAAGGAGTCGGCCAGCACCGGAATGCCGAGCGGGTAGACATAGCCTTGGGCGTCGGCGGCGGCCTGGGTCACTGCCGTCAGATAGGGGCCGAGAAAGACCGTGACGACGGTGGTCGAAAAGGCGGAGTTTCCCCAATCGTAGAAGTACCAGCCGATCTGTTCGCGGCGGCTGTAGTCACCCCTGGCGATAATCGGCTCGGCCATGATGCTCCCTGTTCACAAGGTAGCATATAGGAAGTTCACCACCCTGGCGACTAGGCGGAACCGTAGCGGCGGTTTGCTAACCGCCGGTCTGGGCTGGACAAGCGTGCGGTTGGAAAACCACACCTACGGGTTGGCGTCTCGCCGGAAGGATTGGAACATCCTAGATACAGCGGCAGTAGGTAGGTGTCGTAGCGGTTAGTAGTTGACCGGGCAGTAGACAAAAAGCGGCAGGGACACAGCCTGTATCCCTGCCGCGGTTCTCGCTCCTCGCTTAGGCCGGCACGGGGAAATCTTGCACCAGCGCCATGACCTCCTGTTTGACCTGCGCCTGCAGGTCGCGGTTATTGGGGTCGCGCGCCACGCTGGCGATCCAGTGCCCGATCTGGCGGAACTCGGCTGCGCCCATGCCGCGCGTGGTCGCCGCCGGGCTGCCCAAGCGGATGCCGCTGGTCGTCATCGCCGGTTTGGGGTCAAATGGGATCATGTTCTTGTTGCAGTGGATGCCGGAATGGTCCAGCGCCTTTTCGACCGACTTGCCGGTGATCTCGTCGCTCTGGAGCACGCCCAGGTCGACCAGCATCAGATGGTTGTCGGTGCCGCCGCTGACGATGCGCAGCCCTTCCTCCTGCAAGGTATGGGCCAGGGTCTTGGCGTTGTCCAGCACGCGCTGTTGATACTCCTTGAATTCGGGGCGCAGCGCCTCGCCAAAGCTGACGGCCTTGGCCGCGATGATGTGCATCAGCGGGCCGCCCTGCGTGCCGGGGAAGACGGCGCGGTCGATCTCCTTGGCATAGTCGGCGCGGCAGAGGATCAGCCCGCCGCGCGGGCCGCGCAGCGTCTTGTGCGTGGTGGTGGTCACCACCTCGCAGTAGGGAACCGGGTCGGGGTGCAGGCCGGTGGCGATCAGCCCCGCCACATGCGCCATGTCCATCATCAGCTTGGCCCCCACGCTGTCGGCGATGGCGCGCAGCCGCGGGAAATCGAAGTGGCGCGGGTAGGCGCTGGCCCCGGCGACGATCAGCTTGGGGCGCTGTTCTTCGGCCATGCGCTGCAGCGCGTCATAGTCGATGCGCTCGGTTGCGCGGTCCACGCCATAGTGCTGGAAGTTGTAGAGCTTGCCGGAGCTGTTGAGATGGAAGCCGTGGCTCAGATGGCCGCCGTGGTCGAGCTTGAGCGCCAAGACGGTGTCGCCCGGCTGGAGCAGCGCCAGATAGACCGCCTCGTTGGCCTGCGCGCCGGAATGGGGCTGGACGTTGGCATGGTCTGCGCCAAACAACTGCTTGGCGCGGTCGATGGCGATGCGCTCGGCGATGTCGACAAACTCACAGCCGCCGTAATAGCGTTTGCCGGGGTAGCCTTCGGCGTATTTGTTGGTGAGCACGCTGCCCATGGCCGCCAGCACGGCGGGCGAGACATAGTTCTCGCTGGCGATCAGCTCAATGCCGTTGAACTGGCGGGCGCGTTCCAGTTCGATGGCCGCGTAGAGTTCGGGGTCTTGCGCCGCCAGGATCTGGCGCGGGTCGGGCGTGTC
>QEUY01000158.1 GCA_003577365.1 Chloroflexota bacterium
CGGGGGCGCAACTGCACCTGCCGCTGGACGTGGTGAAATTGGCCGAGGCATTGGGCTATTATGCCGTGTGGACGGCGGAGGCCTACGGCTCGGACGCGGTGACGCCGCTGGCGTGGATCGGCGCACAGACCAGCCGCATCCATCTGGGCACGGCCATCATGCAGATGCCGGCGCGTACCCCTGCCATGACCGCCATGACCGCCATGACGCTCGACCAGCTTTCCGGCGGGCGCATGATCTTGGGGCTGGGGCTGTCGGGACCGCAGGTGGTGGAGGGGTGGCACGGCCAGCCCTATGGCAAACCGTTGGAGCGGACGCGCGAATACGTCGGCATCCTGCGCACGATCTTTGCGCGCCAGGAGCCGCTGGTGCATCAAGGGCGGCACTACCAGATCCCCTATCAAGGCACAGATGCCAGCGGGTTAGGAAAGCCGCTGCGCAGCATTTTGCATGGCCGGCCCGACCTGCCGGTCTATCTGGCGGCGATCGGCCCCAAAAACGTGGAACTGGCGGCGGAGATCGCCGACGGCTGGCTGCCGATCCTCTTTGCGCCCGAACACGCGGCTGCGGTCTTTGGCGCGGCGCTGGCGGCAGGCCGGGCGCGCGCCGCCGCGGCAGGCCGCCCCGCCGCCTTTGAGATCGCGCCCATGGTCCCCGTGGTGCTGGGCGACGATGTGGACGGCTGTCGCAGCCGGATCAAACCCTTTATCGCGCTTTATGTAGGCGGCATGGGTGCGCCGGGCAAGAACTTCTATTATGACCTGGTCTGCCGCTATGGTTTTGCCGCGGCGGCAGCGACGATCCAGGGCCATTACATGCAGGGCCGGCGCGAGGCGGCGGCCGCCGCCGTGCCCGATGCCTTGGTGGATGCGGTGGCGCTGTGCGGCCCCCAGCCGCGCATCGCCGAGCTGTTGGCCCAATGGCAGGCCAGCGGCGCCACCATCCTCAACATCAGCAGCGAAGACCCCGCCGCGCTGCAGGTGATGGCCGAACTGGTGCTGTAGTGCTTTTCGCTGTGATATACTAGCAGGTACGGTTTTGCAGCCGCACGGCCCCAGTGTAAACGCCATGTCTGACCAGCCGAAAAAGAAAATCCTTGTGGTGGACGACGAATCGCGCATGGTGCGCTTCGTCAAGATGAACCTCGACCTAGAGGGGTATCTGACGCTGGAAGCCAACAACGGCATTCAAGCGTTGGAAAAGGTGCGCGACTTCAACCCCGACCTGGTGCTGTTGGATGTGGAAATGCCGGGGATGGACGGCTTCGAGACGCTCAAGCGGCTGCGCGAGATCAGCGACGCGGCGGTGATCATGCTGACGGTGCGCTCCGACGAGGAAGACCGGATCCGTGGGCTGGACTTGGGCGCTGATGACTACGTGACCAAACCCTTCAGCCCGCGCGAGCTGTCCAGCCGCATCCGCGCCGTGCTGCGCCGTTTCGAGCAGACCGGACGCCCCGACCAGCAGATCATCAAGATCGACGACCGGCTGCAAGTGGACTTGCAGCGCCGCGACGTGATCGTGGACGGCGAGCGGCTGGGGCTGCGCCCCACCGAATATCGCCTGCTCTACCACTTGATCCAAAACGCAGGCTGGGTCGTGCCGCATGAGACGCTGTTGACCAAGGTCTGGGGGCATGAATATGTCAACGACAACCACCTGCTGCGCCTCTATATCACCTATCTGCGCAAAAAGATCGAGCCGGACCCGGCCAACCCGCGCTATATCTTCACCGAGCGCGGGCTAGGCTACCGCTTTGTGGATTTCAAACACGGCACATCCTAAAGCACGTCTTCGCGCGCGTTCTCGCGGTGCGTTCTCAACGCGATTGGCCCGGCGCGTTTTTGATCTCCCCCTCTCCTGCATGATATAATTGCCAATTGGCGTGCGTTAAACGCCAACCGAAACCAGTAATCACGTCCTGGGACCAAAGGGCCGGGTGCTGTTTGGGGTTAGTTTTTACACTGCGCCAGCCAGTCAGCCCTTGGGATGAACAGGACGGGAGAGCAACCCAAGACAGGAGAAAACGATGTCTGTTGTCAGCATGAAGGCCCTGCTGGAGGCGGGTGTCCACTTTGGTCACCGCACCCGGCGCTGGAATCCCAAGATGCGCCCGTATATCTTTACCGAGCGCAGCCGGATCCACATCATCGATCTGCAGCAAACCGTCACGCGGCTCAACGAGTATTATGACATGGTGCGCGAGACCGTGGCGAAGGGCGGCACGATCCTCTTTGTCGGCACCAAGCGCCAGGCCCAAGCCACGATTCAGCAAGAGGCCGAACGCGCTGGGATGCCCTATATCAACCAGCGCTGGCTGGGCGGCACGCTCACCAACTGGATGACGATCAAACAGCGCCTAGACTATCTGCTGCGCCAAGAGCGGCGCATGGATGCGGGCGAGTTCCGCAACCTCTCTAAGAAGGAGCAACTGAGCATCCAGCGTGAGATCGACCGGCTCAACGAGCGGCTGGGCGGGCTGAAGACCATGCGCAAGCTGCCCGACATGATCTTCGTGGTCGATACCAACTTGGAAGACCTGGCGGTCAAAGAAGCGAATAAGCTGAAGGTGCCGATCATCGGCATGGTGGATACCAATTCGGACCCCGACCCGATCGATTATGTGATTCCCAGTAACGATGATGCGATCCGCGCCGTCAAACTGATCGTGAGCATCATCGCCAACGCCGCCGAAGAGGGCATGCGGATTCGCGAGGTGAACATGGAAGACACGGGCCATGTGAGCCGCAACGAGTTGGCAGAGATGGAGCAGTACCTTGGGCCGAGCACATTGGCCAAGCTCCAGGCGTCTGAGGACTATGACGAAGAAGAGGACGCCTACGCCGACTATGAAGAAGAGTTCGCCGACGAGAGCGACGAGGCAACTGTCTCCTATGCCGAGAGCGACAGTGACAGCGACAGCGACAGCGACGACGACTAATCCGTAGCCCGCTTTTTCCGGGATAACCCGCTAGTTGATTGGGAGATCAAAAATGGCAGAAATCACTGCGCAGATGGTCAAAGAGTTGCGAGAGGCCACCAGCGCCGGGGTGCTCGACAGCAAAAAGGCGCTGGAAGAGACCAACGGCGACTTCGAGAAGGCGGTCGAGATCCTGCGCAAAAAGGGTCTAGCGACAGCGGCCAAAAAGGCCAGCCGCGACACCAACGAGGGGCTGATCGGCACCTATGTCCATGCCGGAGCCAAACAGGCCGGCATGGTCGAACTGAACTGCGAGTCGGACTTTGTGGCGCGCACCGAGCGCTTTCAGCAGTTGGCACGCGACCTGGCGATGCATGTGGTCGCGTCGCGGCCGCTCTATGTGAGCCGCGACCAAGTGCCCGCCGACCTGATCGAGAGCGAAAAGGGCATCTATCGCGAGCAGATGGCGGCCAGCGGCAAGCCCGCCCAGGTCATCGACAAGATTGTCGAGGGCAAGCTAGACAAGTGGCTGGGCGAAGTCTGTCTGTTGGAACAGCCCTTTGTCAAGAATCCGGATGTGACGATCCAAGAGCTGCTGGTCGAAAGCATCGCCGTCTTGGGCGAAAACATCAGGGTCAATCGCTTTGCCCGCCTAGCCATAGGCGAATAAACGGGTACGGCAATGCCCAGCCATTTCGATGGCTGGGCATTGTTCTATCTAGCACAGGCTTATCGAGGAGAACAGCGCACATGTCCGAATTGAAGTACCGGCGGATTCTGCTGAAATTGGGCGGCGAAGCCTTGGCCGGCGAAGGCGGCTTTGGCATCAACCCGCGGCGGGCCGAAGAGCTGGCCCACAAAGTGATCCATGTGGTCAACCTGGGGGTACAGGTCGCCATCGTCATCGGCGGCGGCAACATCTGGCGCGGCAAAGAAGACGGGTTGGACCACGGCATGGAGCGGGTCACTGCCGATCACATGGGGATGCTGGCGACGGTGATGAACTCGCTTGCCCTGCAAGACGCCTTGGAACGCCAGGGGCTGCCCACGCGCGTGATGACGGGGATCGAAGTGCGCGCCGTGGCCGAACCCTATATCCAGCGCCGCGCCGTGCGCCATCTGGAAAAGGGCCGCGTGGTCATCTTCGGGGCGGGCACGGGCAACCCCTATTTTACCACCGATACGGCAGCCTCGCTGCGCGCCATGGAAATCGACGCCGAAGCGCTGGTCAAAGCCACCAAGGTGGATGCCGTCTATGACAGCGACCCCAAGGTCAACAGCCACGCGCGGCGGTTTTCACACCTCACCTACATCGACGCGCTCAACATGCGCGTGGGGGTCATGGACAGCACGGCCATGGCGATGTGCATGGACAACGACCTGCCCATCTATGTGGTCAATCTGTGGCAGGAGGGCGCGCTGGAGAAGGTGGTCTACGGCGAGCCGGTGGGCACGATGATCTCGGCCTAGCGCACCCCGTCTGGGATAGGCAGTTTCCATCCGGCGCACTTCTTTGCTAGAATAGCCTTATCCGAATAGCCTGTGCGCCCCATGTGCAGGGCCAATGTATAGGGTTAATGTACACGGCGCAGCGGCTCTCTATCTTCGACCCGATCGATGCGCATCACCCGCGCGCACCTAGACTATACGCACCTCGGCAGGAGAACAGGCGATGATCAACGAAGTGATGGCAGATGCGGTAGACCGCATGGAAAAGGCGCTCGAGTCGCTGCGCGCCGATTTGCGCTCTATCCGGACCGGGCGCGCCTCGCCTGCGCTGCTCGAACGGATCATGGTAGACTATTACAGCATGCCCACGCCGCTCCAGCAGTTGGCGACGATCTCTGTGCCGGAGGCGCAAACGCTGGTGATCCGGCCCTACAGCCCATCAGACTTGGGCGCCATCGAAAAGGCGATTGCCAAGTCGGATCTGGGCCTGACGCCCAACAACGACGGCCAGCAGATCCGGCTCACGATCCCGGCGCTGACCGAAGAACGCCGCCGCGAACTGACCAAGACCGTATCACGCCGCGCCGAAGAGGCGCGCGTCGCCGTGCGCAATATCCGGCGCGATGCGATTCATGACTTGCGTGAGTTAGAGAAGGAAAGTATGATTTCCGAAGACGAGTTGCACCGCAGCCAAGAGCGGATCCAGCAGAAGACCGACGACTACATCAAGCATGTCGACGAGATCGCGCAGGAAAAGGACCAGGAAATCATGACGCTCTAGGCGCTTGGTTCGACACCACAGCGGCGCTCCCAGGCAAGAGGGGGGTGCAGCCGGTTGACAAGCGCAGCAGCCGCGTGGCACATGCGTTCACACGCTGGGCTGTACGCAGCCAATCGCATTGACGTTTGTCGCATTGACGTTTGTCGCATTGAGGTTTGCGAATGCCGGGGGTGGGTGCTTGCTCACCCCTTCTTTTTCGCCCCCGGCAGGGCCATTTTCGTGCTGGGTTGGTGGACGCGGCCCAGACGAGGAGGCAGTAGAAAGTACCCGCCATGACCAACGAAATCAACCACGCCAATCCGGCAGCGCTGCACAGTGTGCCCTATCATGTGGGCATCATTATGGATGGCAATGGGCGCTGGGCGCAGGCGCGCGGGCGGCCTCGCTTGGCCGGCCATCAAGCCGGGGTAGACAACATCCGCCGCATCTTGGAAGCCAGCGTGCGCTATGGGATCAAGGTGCTGACCATCTATGCCTTTTCCACCGAGAATTGGCAGCGCCCCATGGACGAGGTGATGGGGCTGATGCAGCTTCTCAGCCTGACGATCAAGCGCCAGCTCAACGAGCTGCACAAAAACGGCGTGCAGATCCGCCACAGCGGGCGCATGGCCGGGATCAACCCCGACCTGCAGGCGCAGATCCGCCATGCGCTGGAGGTCACCCAGCACAATGACCGCATCATCTTGAATGTGGCCTTTAACTACGGCGGCCGCGCCGAGATCCTGGACGCCGTGCGCCAGGTCATCGCCGACGGCATCCCCCCCGACAGCCTTACCGAAGAGCTGTTCAGCCGCTATCTCTATACCTGCGACCTGCCCGACGCAGACCTGATCATCCGTACAGGCGGCGAATGGCGCTTGAGCAATTTTCTGATCTGGCAGGCGGCCTATGCCGAGTATTACACGACGCCGACCTACTGGCCCGATTTCGACGAGGAAGAGCTGTATAAGGCACTGCTTGAATACAACGCGCGCGAGCGCCGCTTTGGCCGTGTGCTGCAACAAACCTAACCCTCCCGCACCCTAGACGAGCACACCTTAGACGAGCCGCGCGCCATGAAGCAGCGCATCATCGTGGGGCTGGTTGCCCTGCCCGTGGTCTTGATCCCCGTGTGGTTGGGCGGGGTGTGGAGCGCGATCCTCCTGCTGGCCTTTGCGATCCTGGGTGTGCTTGAGTTTTACCGGCTGATCGAGATCGGCGGCTATCAGCCGAGCCGCCTGCTGGGGGTGATCTGGACCGTGGCGCTGGTGGGCGCGGCCGTCCAGCCCCAATGGCTGCCCCTGTCGTTGGTCCTCATGGCCGGGCTGATCCTCACGTTGGTCGAATCGCTGCGCAAACACGACCAGCCTATCAACCACTGGTTTGCCACCGCCATGGGCGCGCTCTATATCGGGGTGCTGGTGGGCCAGGTGGCGGCCCTGCGCTATGTCCCCGACGGGCTGTGGTGGATCCTCTTGGGCTTTTTGGTCACCTGGGCCAACGACACCGCAGCCTATTTTGTGGGCGTCACCGTGGGGCGGCACAAGCTGTGGCCGCGCATCAGCCCCAAAAAAACGTGGGAGGGCACGCTCGGCGGCTGGGCGGGCGCGGCGCTGGTCGGCATGGGCACAGTGATGCTCTCGCCCTTGGCCGCGACCTACAGCCCTTGGTTTGGGCTGGCGCTGGGCGCGTTCTGCGGCGTGCTGGCGCTGTTGGGCGACCTCTCGGTCAGCATCCTCAAACGCCAAGTCGGCGTCAAGGACAGCGGGCATCTCTTCCCTGGCCATGGGGGCGTGTTGGACCGGATGGACAGCCCGCTGTTTGTGCTGCCCTTTATCTACCAGATGGTGCTGCTGTGGCAGCGCTGGCCGAGCTAGGGCAGATCGATTTGTGCGGTTGGAAAACTGCCCCCACCCTGTCGCCTAGATCTCGCGCCACAGAGCGCCGCGGGCGGCCTTGCGCAGCGCGGCGATGTTCTCCGCCACGGGCGCACGGCTGTTGAAGACGGCGCTCCCCACCACAATCACATTGGCCCCGCTGCGCACGACATCGTCGATGTTGTGCGTGTCGATGCCGCCGTCCACCTCCACATCGCACAGCGGGTTCAACTCCTCGACCATGCGCCGCACCCGGCGCAGCTTATTGGTGGCTGTTTCGATAAACCGCTGTGCGCCAAAGCCGGGGTTGACGCTCATCACCAAGACCATATCGACAAAGGGGATGATCTCGCGCAGCGCCTCGACCGGGGTGGCGGGGTTGAGCGTGACGCCGGCGCGGCAGCCCAGCTCGGTGATGCGCTGCACCGTGCGGTGCAGGTGGATGCAGGCCTCGACATGCACGGTCAGGAAGGTCGCGCCCGCCTCGGCAAAGTCCGCCAGATAGCGGTCGGGGTCCTCGATCATCAGATGGACGTCGAGCGGAAGCTGGGTGGCGGCGCGCACCGCGGCCACGATGCTGGGGCCAAAGCTGAGGTTGGGCACAAAGCGGCCGTCCATCACGTCGAGATGGATATAGTCGGCGCCGCCCGCCTCGGCGGCCTGCACTTCATCGGCCAGCCGGCCAAAGTCGGCGGTGAGGATCGAAGGGGCGATTTTGATCGGGCGTTTGGTGGACATAGCGCTTCTGGTATGCAATCTGATTTATAGTATGGTTTGAAACCAGGATCGGCCATGAAGACCGCGCGGGGGAGGGCAAACCGGGTCCTGCTCGGCTAGGCAGCCGCGGCCACGGGGTGTCTGGCCAAGAAATCCTGCAAGATGGCGCTGACCTTCCACGGCTGGCGAAAGATCAGGGCATGGCCCTGGCCGGCGACCAGGTGCAGTTCGCTGTTGGGCAGCCCCGCCGCCAACTGCTGTGCCAGTTCGGCCGGGAAGATCTCATCCTCGTCGCCGTGGATCACGCAGGTGGGCAGCGTGATGGCGGCCAGCGCGGCGCGCTCCAGGTCGATGGTCGTTTCGGGGGTCAGTTGGCGAAAGCCCGGCAGCAGGGTTTCGTCGAAATAGCCCTCGCCCTGGTGCGGGTCATGCAGCCGCGCCGTCGCCTCCAGCCAAGAGCGCCCGGCGCGAAAGGTCTCTGGGGTGAGCGAGGCGGTGATGCCGGAGGTGGCCGGGTTGACGGTGTAGGTCGTGCTGACCAGCGTCAGCGTGGTGGGGGCCAGCCGCGCGTCATGCACCATCCACAGCGCGATCATACCCCCGGCGCTGCACCCCGCCAGATGGGGCCGGTGGAACGCTACAGCGTCGATCAGGTCGGCAAGCTGGTGAGCCATGGCGCGGTGGCTAAAATCGGGCGGGTAGCCGGTCGACTGCCCATGGCCAGGCAGGTCGGGCAGCAGCACCCGATAGCCTTGCGCGGTCAGATCCCCGGCGACGCTTCCCCAGGCACTGCGCGCCGTGCTCATAAAATTGTGGATCAACACGACGCTGCCGCGCGGCGCGGTGGGCGGGTCCGGCTCCACGATCTCATAG
>QEUY01000159.1 GCA_003577365.1 Chloroflexota bacterium
AGCGCGATCCCCTCCCCCAGCGCCGCCACCAGCAGCCCGCTCTGTGCCGGTTCATCCACCGGGGCTTGTTCCTACACAATCACCGCCGGCAGGTCGCTGAGTATCGGATCCTGGTTTTTGGCGGCCAGCAACTGCCAGCCGTCCAGGTTGGGCATGTTGATATCCAAGAACAACAGGTCGGGCACGTCGCCACGCATCATCTGGAGGGCGCTCTCGCCGTCGCCCGCTTCGCGCACCTGGAGCGACGGGGCCAGCGTGTGCAGCATACGGCCCAGCAGCCGCCGGAAATCGGGGTCGTCGTCGACGATCAACGCCGCTTGTGGTTGGCCCGCCGCTTGCAGCACGGCGCGCAGGTCGGCGCGCGTGATCGGTTTGGTCAGATAGGCCAGCGCGCCCGCGGCGTTGGCTTCGTCGTGCTGTTCCGGCAGGCAATAGCCCAACACCGGCGTGTCGTCCACGATGGCGCGCACATGGTCCACCATCGGCAAGACCAATTCAGGCGAGGCGGCGTTGACGAGGATGGCATGCGCCGGACAGTCGTCGAGCGCGGCCAGTGTTTCTTCCAGGCTATGCGCCGCCACACACTCCACATGTTCGCTGTGTTCGGCCAATGAGGGCAGCAGATCGTCGGTTTGATCCCAGACGATCAGGCGGCGGCGGTAGGGGGGGCGCGGTGTCCGGGGTCGCGTCGAACGGTCGCGCCACATGAAATCCTCCGCCAGCCAGCGCCCCGAGCCAGATACGGGCGCGTCGGGCGGGAAAACGGGCAGCCGGAAGACAAAGCGGCTGCCATAGCCTACCTCGCTCTCTACCCAGATCTGGCCGCCATGCTGCTCGATAAACTGGCGGCTAATGGTCAGCCCTAGCCCGCTGCCGTTATGTTCTTGCCAGACCCCCACCGTCCCCTGGTAAAAAGGTTCAAAGAGCCGGGCAGCTTCGCCGGCGGGGATGCCCGGCCCTGTGTCTTCCACGCTGATGGTCACGCTGTGGGCGGCGGCCTCTGCCGTCACCTGGATCCAGCCTTGCTCGGTATAGCGCGCCGCGTTGCTCACCAAATTCAGGATGACCTGGCGGATGCGTGTGCGGTCGCAGTAGACGCTGGGCAGTTCCGGGGAGCACTGCACGCGCAGTTCAAGCCCCTTTTTGTCCACCAAAGGCTGCACCACCGTCGCCGCCGCTACGATCTCTGTACCCAAGTCCACCCATTCGCGGCGCAGCGCCAACCGGCCCGATTCGGCCTGGCTTAAGTCCAATACATCGTTGACCATATTGGCGAGGTGCGCGCAGTTGCGATGCACAATGTGCAAATCCTCTTGTAGCGCCGGCGGCAGCGGCGCGCCATAGAGGTCGGGCGATTCCACGGCCAGGTCGGTCAGCCCAATGATCATGTTGAGCGGCGTGCGGAATTCATGGCTCACCTTGGCGACAAAGGCCGCCTTGGCCTTCTGCGCCTCCTCTGCCGCCAGCCGCGCCGCCGCCAGCCGCTCGTTGAGCAGATCCATCTGCCGGTTGGTGTGGACCAGTTCTTCTAAGACCTGTTCCAACTCTGCCTTGCGGTCGCGGGCCTCTTCCAGCAGCAGCAGCACCTGGCGATAGTTGCGCCATGACCAGTTGGTTAGCCGCAGCATCAGGCGATAGAGACCAAAGAGCAGCCCAAACGTCCCCCAGATGGCTGCCAGCGCCAGGAGGATGGCGGGGCGTTCAAGCCAGGGGGCCGCCATGGCCGCTAGGAGGATGCCGATACTTTCCACGGCGGCAACGATCGTCACGCGCTGGAAGCCGACCAACCCCATGGCGATCACGACCGGCAGCGCGCTCAAGATCAGCAGCGCGGGCATGTGCAGCCACGCCACGCCAAAGGGAACGAGCAGGGCAGGGAACAGCGCAGCCGTCCAGTGGGTCAGGTCATGATGCCAGCGGGGCAGGAGCCAGAGCAGCCCAACGCCCGCATAGCAGAGCATCCCAAAACCGAGCAGGCGAAAACGGCTGTCCAGGTCGCTCAACGCGTCACTCGCCAGCACGGCCATGAAGCCCAGCAGCGCCAATGCAAAACCCACGGCCATGGGGGAGAAGCGCAGCTCGTCTTCTGTCTGTGCGCCAAAGAATTTTGTACTCATCGATTCATCCAGTCGACTCACAACCGATCCTATGATCGAACCAGCCCGTTCTTATACCCGCGATGCAGCGGCAGACCTGGGGATTTCGGAATGCACCAATCTACAGTCTACCAAAAGCAACCGCGCAGGAAAACCGGCTGCGCTCACGTGCCGATTCCCTGCGCGGTTTACCCGGCATTTCGTAAGTGCGGTTTTCCAACCGCACGGTCTGCTTGAGGCCTGCCCTTACCCCTTCACGGCCCCCGCGGTCAGCCCGGCCACCATAAAGCGCTGCCCCACCACATAGAGCGCCACGACCGGGATCGCCATCAGGAGCGCCGCAGCCATCAGTTCGCCCCAGGGCAGCACGTCGCCGATGATCATCTGGGCGATGCCGACCGACAGCGTGTAGAGCCGCTCCTTGGAGAGAAATACAAAGGCGAAGATAAACTCCTTCCATGCCTGCGTCACCGAGAAGAGTGCCGCCGCCATCAGCGCGGGCGCGGCCAGCGGCAGCACCACCCGCCAGAAGGCCTGGAAGTAGTTGCAGCCGTCGATCAACGCCGCCTCTTCCATCTCGCGCGGGATCGAGGCATAGTAGCCCATCAACAGCCAAGTGGCGAAGGGCAGCCCAAAGGTCGGATAGGCCACCATCAACCCGGTGAGCGAATTGGTCAGCCGCAGCGCCGAGAAGATCTGATAGATCGGGATGAACATCAGCACGGGCGGCATCAGATAGGCGATCAGCACCAGGCTGGCAAAAAAGTTGGAGCCGCGCCAGCGCAGCCGCGTCAGCCCATAGGCCCCCAGCGCGGCGACCAACACCGACACCACCGTGCTCACCAGCGCCACGGTCACCGTGTTTTTATACCACAGCACAAAGGAACGCGTGGGACCAAGCAGGGTATCAAACTGCACCAACGTCCAGGGTCGCGGCCAAAAGACCGATTCAAAGGCGACGATCTGGCCGGTGCTCTTGAACGCCGTCACCACCACCCAATAGAAAGGGATCAACTCAAAGGCCAGCAGCAGCACCAAGATGGCGTTGGTCGTCAGCGCCGAGACCACCCGGCTCAGGCGGCGTGCCCGCCGTTGGCTGGCATCTGAGTTGCTCACGAACAGCCTACCCAGACTGCGGCCAATCGCGGCCAACAGATCCTCGACCACGTTGTTGATCGCGCCCAACACCCACAGCACACCCTTGATCAGCATGGCAAACGGCCAGCCCAAGAAAGAGAGGAGTTGGCTCACTCCGCTTGGCTTCGTCTCGACCGCGGCCTCTTCCGGACGTCCGCCCGCCGACATATATTTGCCCAGCACAAAGATAAAGATCGCCAGCACCGGGGCCATGGTGATGGCCGCCGCCACACCCATGCCGATGCGCAGCCCCATGATGGCGTATTCCCAGGAGAGGATCGAGTAGACGCGCGTCGCGCCCACCGGCCCGCCGCCCGTCAGCAGATAGATCTCGGTGAAGTTGTTAAAGGTCCAGATCGACGAGAGCAGCACGCAGACGATGATCACATAGCGCAGCCCAGGCAGCGTGATGTGCAGAAAACAGCGCCAGGCCGAAGCGCCGTCGATCGTCGCCGCTTCGTAGTATTCTTTATCAATCGCCTTTAACCCGGCCAGCAGTGTAACGGCAAAAAACGGAATGCCCTGCCACAGGTTGACCATGATGACCGAAGGCATGGCGGTATGGGGAGAGCCAAACCAGGGAAAGCCCTTTTCCACCAACCCCATCTGTAACAAGAACTGGTTGACCCCGCCGTACACCGGGTCGAGCAGCCCTTTCCAGGTGAGCGCGATCACCACCGAGGGCACGATCCACGGGATCAAGATCGCGCCGGTGAGGATGCCGGAAAAGCGCCGCGCCCGGTGGATCAGCAGCGCCGCGGTCAGCCCCACCCAGAACTTGAGAAAGACCGACGACAGCGTGTAGACGATGGTGTTACGCACCGCAGAACGGAAGAACGGGTCTTTCCACAGCGCCCGATAGTTGTCCAGCCCCACAAACGGCCCGGTCTGTAGCGTCACGGTATTGGTGAAGCTCAGATAGACGGCGTTCATAAAGGGATAGGCGATCAGCCCGCCCAGCAGCAGGATGGTCGGCAGCACAAAGACATAGGCCACCGCCCAATCCTTGCCCAAGAAATGACCGATGCGTGTATAGAGCGATGGGCGGTAGCCTGGGCGGCTCACCTCGACGCGACCGGCATATGTTGTTTGGCTCATGCCACAGTTCTCCTTCGTTCCGCGGCAGGCGGTGAAGACCGGCGCACGCCGGTCTCCACCGCAGGTGCGTACCTGCTCCGGGTGCAGGCTGCGGGTGCGCCTAGCGTTCGCCCGGCGCACCAAACTCCTTAAAGACTTGGACGGCGCGGTCATAGGCCTGCTGCACCGCTTCTTCGGGGGTGGCATCGCCGGTGATGACCGATGCCACCATGTCGGTGTGGATATTGGCGGTTTCGACCGCGCCGATCTGTGGCGTGCGTGGGCCAGGGTAGGCCGCGCCGTTCCATCCGGTCGGGTCGAGCGCGGCCGGCTTCTGGGCAAGGGCATTGGCGTCGTCGGTGATCTCCGGCCATTCCCACATCGATTCATAGGCGGGGACGGCATAGGCCTTCGCCACAGTGTAGACCTGCTTCAGGACCTCCTCGGTGAAGAACCTCATCAGCAGCTCGCGCGCAGCGTCCGGGTTTTTGCCCTCCTTGATCATCAGCCAGTTCATGCCGCCCAGCCCGTTGAAGCTTTCCAGCACCGGGCCGCCCTTGGGCAGATCGTAGATCGTAAGCGGCGCAACCGGGTTGCCGTCCACCACAGCCTTGGCATAGACCGTGCCGGCGTTCTGGGTATAGGCGATCTTGCTGCCCAGATAGGACTCGTTGTTGGTGGGGTCCGTCCAACTTAGCACACCCGGCGGCAGCATCCGTTCCCACTGTGGGTTGGTGTAGGTATCCACCAGCCATTCGACCGCGGCCACGGCTTCGGGCGTGTTGATCTCCACATATTGGCCGGTCTCGTCCACCCAATAGGCCCCCCAACCATTGAGCACACGGTTGACGAGATACCCGCCATCGCCGCCGCGGTTGACCGTCATGCCCCACCCCCACATCTCGTTGTCGGGGTCGGAGACTTCCATGCAGGCCTCGCGCAGTTCGTCATAGGTCTTGAGCGCGGTCACATCAATTCCAGCGGCGTCGAAGATATCCTTGCGCGCCCAGCCGCCGTCGCTGCGTACATGGAAGGGCACGCCGTAGAAGTCGCCTTCAACAAAGGTATCGTTGCGCATGCGCGCCGTCACTTCGCCGTACATGCCGATGACCTCGTTGACAATGTCGGTGACCGGCACGAGGGTTCCCAACTGGCGCATCTGGAAGACATTCACCGTGTGCATCCACAGGTCCGGCGCATCGCCCGCTTGCACGGCGGCGGCGATCTTTTGGATGTCGGCGCTGCCGCCCAGGAACCCCGCTGTGTCGGCGACTTCCAGCGGCCAGCCCTTTTCGGTCGCAAAGTCGACAATGGTTTTGCGGATCAGGTCGTTGTAGTCGGGGTGAAAGTCGTTTGTGTGGAGCACCCACAGCGGATGGTCTTCGCTCACCATGGCTGCGGCGCCGGGGGCTGCGGCTTCACCGCCCGCCGTGGTCTCCGCCGGTGCAGGGGCCGCCGGCACGCAGGCTGCCAGCGCGCCGACGCTCAATAGGCCGCCGGTCATCTGCAGGAAGTGCCGCCGAGTCAGCTTCGACATAGCCATTGTTCTCTCCTTTGCTAGTGCTTCGCGAGTGCATAATGGTCGAGTGCGGTTGAGACGCATCGGAACGCAGATAAGGATGAGCGGAGATCGCCAACAAGGGCCACGCCCCGCCAGGGAGATCGGGCGTGCGACCCAGCAGACGCAGAGGACATCGGTAGCGATGAGCAGGGGAGCGTCGATCAGACGCTGCCCCACGCTGCCGGGAGCGGCAGCCGGGCGCTCAATACCAGCTATGACAGAACAATCAGGGTATCCACAACCGCAGGTTTGAGGGTGCTGTTAGCTGCCGGTGCAGCCGGGGGTAGGAGCCAAACCTGCGCTGCACAGAATATCAGAGTTCAAAACCGGCGTCAAACCGCCGTTTTCAACTCGCCCGGAGCTAAAGTCTCCGGGCGAACCAACAACGCCCCATGCAATGGGGCTGTCGCATGGATATGGTTTGAGTGTGGTTTTCGGTCTCACTTGTGGCGCGCACAATTGAGCGACCAAAAGCCGCCGCTATCGTGCGCCACGGCGGCTGGAGAATAGCGCCCACGCGCCAGCCCATGCATCCCGAAGCGGCTGCCCCACAACGTCCCGATCCCCGGCGTGGTCTGCCAGGCGGCGATGACCGCGGCCAGCGAGGCGTTGATCACCGCGGTTGGCCCGCCGCATTGGGCCACGATCGCGCCGACCGGCATGGCTAGGCCCAGAGATGCGCGTACTTCAGCCCGCTGCCGGTGTTGAACAGCACCACCGTCTCGTCGGGCTGAATCCATCCCGCACGCAGCAGCCGGATCTGCGCGGCGAGACAGGCTGCACCCTCCGGCGCGGGGAAGATACCGGTGAGGCTGCCCATCGTGCGTGCGTGGTCGAGCATCTCTTGGTCGGGCACAGCCACCGCCGTGCCGTGACTCTGGCGCAGCGCCTGGAGGATCAGGAAGTCGCCCACCGCGGCGGGCACGCGCAGCCCGTCGGCCACCGTCCTGGCCCCTTGCCACGGTTCGGCAAACTCGTCGCCCTGGTCAAAGGCACGCACCATCGGCGCGCAGCCGGTGCTTTGCACGCTCACCATGCGCGGGCGCTGCGGCCCGATCAGCCCCATGGCCTCCATCTCGGCAAAGGCTTTCCACATGCCCACCAGCCCCGTGCCGCCGCCGGTCGGGTAGATGATCACGTCGGGCAGCGTCCAGCCCATCTGCTCGGCCAACTCATAGCCCATCGTCTTTTTGCCTTCCACGCGATACGGTTCGCGCAGCGTGCTGACGTCAAACCAGCCATGCTGCTGCACCCCTTCACGCACCTTGACGCCGCAGTCGGTGATCAACCCGTCCACGAGCGTGACGGACGCGCCTAACTCGGCGCATTCGGTGCGAAACATCGCCGGCACGTCGGCGGGCATAAAGACATGGGCGGGCAGGCCGGCGGCTGCGGCATAGGCGCTCATGGCCCCGGCGGCGTTGCCGGCAGAGGGCACGGCCAGTTCGCGCGCGCCCAGTTCGTAGGCGCGGCTCACCGCTACGCACAGCCCGCGCGCTTTGAAGCTGCCCGTCGGGTTGATCGCTTCATCTTTGATCAGGGTGTGGGGGCAGCCGATCGCCCGGCCCAACCGCTCGGCCTGGACCAGCGGCGTCCAGCCTTCGCCCAGCGAGATCACCGCCTCGGCGCGCTGCACGGGCAAGACCTCGGCATAGCGCCACAG